>JAVLBT010000065.1:0-14998 GCA_031580945.1 Gracilimonas sp. | reverse complement strand
TCAAGTTCCGGAATATCAACTTCGGACCGAACAAAGGTGAGATTGGTACCGAGATTGAAGTGTCGAAGTCCATGTGTTATAAATCCGAGGTTTTTGCGGATCTCGAATTCAAGACCAAATACTCGCCCTTCATCCACATTTTGAATAGAAAGTGCATCATTTCCAATATCTGTTCTTATCACTCTTTCAAGTGGATTCTGCAGTTCTTTATAAAAACCACTGATCGCAAGGATTTCGCCCGGACCGGTAAAATATTCCCATCTCACGTCGTAGTTTGTGATGAGTGTACGTTTGAGTTCAGCATTTCCCTGAAAAAGTAAACCGCCCACAAAATCAAAGGTTATATATGGCGCAAGTTCACGGAATGTTGGTCTTGCCACCGTCTCGGTGTAGGCGGTACGGATATTCATATTTTCAGAAAGGCTGAATATGGTATTTATCGATGGCAAATAATCCACATTTGAAAGACTTCCCACATCAAGAGACGTATCCTGACTTACCACTTCAATCTCTGTTTGCTCCAAACGTACACCACCTACTAATTTTAACCAATCGGTGACAGGTAACTCAGTCATAATATATGCGGCATCAGTTCTGCTCACGGCATCGTAATTGCTTCGGTCTGTGGTAGCCTCCTGTACGTAATTTCCAAATCTCGGTCTCCCTGAATTCGAATAGCCAAGCACACCTAAAGAATCAAAAAAAGCATCTACATTACCTTCCACATCATTGAGGGTAAAGTTTCTGTTATCGGTGTAGAAATCGAATCTTCTTTCGTTGAAGTCTCTGTCAACATCCACAATACTTCCTCCAAACTTTATATTTGCTGAGTTTCCATTGAAGGAAGTGAAAGGAATAGAGATGTCAACGCCTGCTGTCTTGTTTGACTCTTCCAAGTCCCGGTAGAATCTTCCCGGCCGCTGAAAATTATTGGTAGGACTTGAATATAGAATGGCCCCACTTGGAAATGTATCCACCTGAGTAGTAAAGTATCTCAGATCAGGTTCATCCTGAATATTTGATGCTGTAGAAGCTTTCCATTCAACGGTTGTTTTTAGGAAATTTTCGAAATAGCTTTTCCCACTCAGTTGAAATGTTTGAAGACTTCTCTCCGTATATTTTACGGTCCTGGTCTGAAACAGAGCATCAGGAATGTCTTGCTGGAAACCTTCCAGGTACCTTCCTTCGGCAGAACCACTTTGAGTTCTCAGAAAACGGGCTGAAATTCTGTTGTTGTCACCGATCCGATAAGAAAGGTTTGCCATTCCGCCCCAGTCCACATTTCTCTGCCCTGATTCATCAAGAACTTCAAGACGTCTGGAGAGCGATTCACTATCGTAGTAATTACCTATAAGATCGTGCCTTGATACGGCACCGTCATTGTACCCGGAATAATTTTGGCTGTATGTAAAACTTCCGGTATATCCCAGATCATTACCGAAAAGTGAAAATTGATTTCCTAATGAAACCCCATAGCTCTGATTTATTGTGCTAGCTTGTTCTCTGGGGCGGAATTCATTATTGAATGCTTTTGACAACCGATCCAGATTTTCAGTAGCTTCTGGGTCATTTCTTGTATCTCTTAGTGAAGGAATTTCTTCTCCGGAATTGAGATAGTCTAAGACTTCTTGTGGTATCGATCTTCTGCCACCGTCAAATCCCAGGTAATCGGTGTCACTTGGATCACCGATAGCAAGTTTCTGCATCGAAGACTTAGTGTTATACCCCGTTGACGCAGATAATTGAAATGAGAGTCTTTCCGGAAAATCTTTTGTAGAAATATCTACAAGGCCTCCACTAAAATTTCCAGGCTTATCGGGAGTGAAAGTTTTCAGTGTGACAATATTTTCAAGTAGATTACTTGGAAACATGTCAAGCTGAAAAGATTTTCTGTTAGGATCCGCACTTGGTAGTTCTGAGCCATTCAGATGAGTACTGGTATATCGATCTCCAAGTCCACGGATATAAACGTATTTTCCATCTACTACTGAGGCTCCAACTACTTTTTGAAGTGCCCCTGCTGCATTACCTGCTCCAGTGTTAGATATACTTTCGGCAGAAATGGCATCACTAAAGGAAATGGATTTTTGACGTTGCCGTAAAAGTCCTGCTTCATTATCCAAAACGGCAGTTGCCGTTATGATGACGTCTCCAAGGTCTTCCGTTTCAGGTGAAAGTGTTAGGTCAAGCTTGGTGATTTCTCCAGGTTCAACCTCTACTCCGGTTATGGTTTGCTTTTGGAAAGAGACGTAAGTCGCAACCAGGGTATAAGTACCTGGTTCAAGATTTGGGATAGAATAAAATCCATCCAGATCGGTGGCGGTTCCTGTAGAGGTTCCCTCCACCATAATATTAACTCCAATTAGAGTTTCGCCGGTTTCGGCATCTACAACAGTACCTGAGATGGTACCAGTTTCTTGCGCTTTAAGGTTTGTAGTTACGAAAAGCGCAAAACATACGAGTGCTGATATTATGTGTTTTTTCACGTGTGCTGAGTTGTTTAGTTTTGCGTTCAACATTGTGATGCAAAACTACACCTCAGTCTTTTCCGTACTGTTAACCCCGGGTTATGCTTTCTTTATCCATAGATTACGTGAATGTTAAGAGTGCCTGATTAAGCTTCAGGCTCCTCTTTCTTCTTTGACTCTTCTTCTGAATCCGTGTCAATAGAGTTAATCTCTTCTGATTTTTCTGGTGCAGAATCCTTTGTTTCAGAGGTTTCTTCCGGGTGATCTTGTTCATCTACTACTTCAGCATCTTCAGCAACATCATTTTTATCTGAAACACCATTTTGACTAGACTTATTCTTTTTATCAAAAATCCCATCCGGGTACTTACCGTGTGGTCTGTCACCTAATAACTCTCTCAAAGCATGGTGGTCCAGAACCTCTCTTTCTAATAAAGCTTCAGCGAGTTTTTCCAGCTCGTCCCGATGTTTTTTCAACAATTCGATAGTACGGTCATGATTTCTGTCAACGATACTCCGCACTTCCTGGTCTATTTGCTGACTTGTAGACTCCGAATATTTCTTGTTGAAGCCAAAGCTATCGCCTGAATTTTGAGAATCCTTAAGTGAGATATAACCAAGTTTCTCACTCATACCATATTCCGCAACCATGGCAAATGCCATCTTGGTAATTCGTTCAAGATCATTCTGAGCACCTGTTGAAATTCGTTCAAAAATAATTTCTTCAGCTACTCTACCACCCAATAAAGCACAGATCTTGTCATCAAGCTCCTCGGTTGTCATTAAGAATCTCTCTTCCAGCGGAGTCTGCAGGGTATAACCCAGCGCAGCCAATCCACGCGGAACGATACTCACTTTTAATACCGGATCTGTGTGCTCAAGGAACCAGCCAACAATAGCATGCCCAGCCTCGTGATATGCTACAATTTTTCGTTCCTGGGGACTGATCAGCTTGTTCTTTCGTTCAAGGCCGGCAATTACTTTCTCAATAGAATCCTGGAAGTCTTCCATTTCTACGGATTCTTTTTCCCTGCGGGCAGCAAGCAAAGCCGCTTCGTTACAGAGATTGGCCAAATCAGCTCCCGCAAAACCCGGTGTCTGAGAGGCTAAAACTCTAAGATCAATATTGTCAGATAGCTTCAATTTCTTAGAATGGACTTCTAATATTTCCACTCGGCCGTTCAAATCCGGCTTATCGATCATAATTTGTCGGTCAAAACGCCCTGGACGAAGTAACGCCGAATCCAAAATATCAGGCCGGTTGGTTGCAGCCATCAGGATCACTCCCTTGTCAGAGTTAAAACCGTCCATCTCACTAAGCAACTGATTAAGCGTGTTCTCCCGTTCATCATTTGAACTCATCGCCATACCGCGTCCACGTGTTCGCCCAATGGAGTCAATTTCATCAATAAAAACAATACATGGAGCCTTCTCTTTTGCCTGTTTGAACAGATCCCGAACACGGGCTGCCCCAACACCAACAAACATTTCAACAAAATCTGAACCACTCAAACTAAAAAACGGAACACTTGCTTCACCAGCCGTTGCTTTTGCAAGCAGTGTTTTACCTGTTCCCGGAGGGCCTACTAACAAAACACCTTTGGGAAGTACTCCACCCAGCTTGGTAAATTTCTGAGGATTTCTTAAAAATTCTACGACTTCCTCAACTTCAGCTTTTGCTTCCTGTAGACCGGCCACGTCTTCAAAGGTTACTTTGGTATCAGTCTGTTGGTCATATAATGAGGCTTTGTTCTTGCCAATATTCAAAACCTGCTGACCCGGATTCATTTTTCTAAAAATGAAGATCCAAATGACAATCAAGATCGCGAGTGGTATCAGCCAGATGAAGATTCCACTAAACCAGTCTTCCTCGATCCGTACATCATACTCTACAGAATTCTCATCAAGAATAGGACGAATTTCATCATCCCGGAGCATGGTTGTTTGGAAGTTCTTATAATCCTGAGTCTCACCTGTTGTAAAAGGATTACTGTTTCCTCCATCTTGCGGGGGTGAAATTATTCCATCACTTACGGCTTTGTCGGAATACGTTCCCGTAACATCTACACCGTTGGTGATCGTAATCTCTGTTACATATCCTTGTTCTACATAATCAAGAAATTCACTGTATTTGATGCGGTTTCCAGTTTCACCCGGGAAAAAAAGAATCTGAGCCAGCAGTAAAACGAAGAAAAGTACAAATATACTCCAGGTTGGAAATTTAGGTGAGTTACCACTCTTACCGTCTTTTCCACCTGGTTTAAATTTATTTTTTGGATTGGTATTTTTTTGCGGCATTAAAAAAGCTTCTAAAATTATTCTGAGAATGACAATATAATGAACTTGCTACTCAGATGAGGTTATCTAAAATTATTTATCTATATAAACTGAACGTGTAGTTGGCAAAAAACGTGCCATACCATTCATTATGACAAATCATCAAATGAAAGTATATCTCCTTCAGCTGTTTGCATTCTCAAACCTTTTTCTTTTGGCAAAAACCTACCTATCACCACAAAATCCTTGAAGTGCTTGACAAAAGTTTCTACTTCCTCTTCTGGTAGAGAAAACATAAGTTCAAAATCTTCTCCTCCAAAAAGTGCGTATCGGTCTACATCTTCCTTCATTTCATCGGCAACTTGCCGGGTTTCTATCGCTATAGGTAATGCCGCTTGATAGATTTGCGCCCCTAATTCAGAAGCTTCAGATAATGCACTTACCTCATTCACAATGCCCTTGGATATATCAATCATGGATGAAGGAACGATGTTGTATTCACTGAGGGCTTCTATAAGATCTCTGCGCGCCTCAGGCACCAATTGCCTTTTTACCACAAATTGGTAATCTCCTAATTCGGGCTGAACAGATTCATCACCATGTTCTTCCCAATATTCTTTTTCCCTCATTAAAATCCGTAGTCCGGCCAAGGCACCACCAACATCTCCGGTTACACAAATTGCATCGCCTTCTTTAGCTCCTCCCCGATAGGTAATTTTGTCTGCATCCGTTTTACCATATACAGATATTGAAATCACCAAATTGGCATGATTTGCTTTTAAATCTCCGCCAACAATTTCTGTTTCGTGTTTTTTCCCTGCGGCATAAAAACCCTCGTATAATGACTCTATCATTTGGACAGACATTCGGTTGGGTACCGCGAGGTTAACCAGTACGGCTTCCGGAGTTCCATTCATAGCATATATATCGCTAACAGCGGCAGAAAATATTTTATATCCCAAATGATTAAAAGGGGTATAGGTAGGATCAAAATCTACTCCTTCAACATAGGTATCCGAAGAAAGCAACGTTAACTCTGTTCCTTGTTCTTTAATTACAGCTGCATCATCTCCGATCGCAGTTTCGACGCGCTCATTTTTAAATGCATTATAATTGGTGATTTTATCTAATAAAGCTTTAACACCAATGCTTTGTATGGTTTGAAAAGATTCTGATTCTGACATGAAGAAAGTTCAGGTTAATAGAAATAAAAAAAGGCACCTGCACTTTTGTACAGTTGCCTTTTTTATTAAATAGTTTGTACTAACGTTCTCTGCGGGTAGAGTAGTTGATTCGGAATGTACTTGCTTGTTTCAGTTCTTCTTGAACATCGGTAAGCAACCCAAATTCAGAATCTTCATCTACACGGAGAGAGACGATTAATTTTGGCTGTTCGCGAAGTTTATCGTACATAAGTGTACGAATAGCTCCCATATCTTCAATAATTGCATCATCTATTTGAATTTTATCTTCTCCAAGGCGATTACCCGGAAGTCGTTCAGGTCCAATATAGATGTAAGACAAAAGTCTTTTTTGCTCAATTTTCTCGATGTTTTCAGCCTGTGTCAGGTTTACACGCACCTTTAGAGTTACTTCTCTTAATACGGTAGTAACCATAAAGAAAAACAGTAGAATAAAGATCACATCGGGCATGGCAGAAGTAGGGACTTCCTGCTTGCTACCAGCTTGTTTTTTCTTAAAGTGTGCCATTTTAACTATCTCCTCCTTCAGCAATCGAGATTTTCTTTGGAAACATATCTTTAATTTGTTCCTGTTGGGGGCTTTCATTCTCAAGTGCACCATAAGGGACACCGTAATTGGCTCTTGAAGCCTCATCCCTCAGATCTTTATATGCTCCCATCACTTCATCAAGCATATCCACATAAACTTTATATGGAGCTTGACGTTGCGTTTTAACTGAAACAATAGCTAAATCTGGCGTTTCTGCCAAACCGGGATCATTGGTAGGGTTTTTGATGAACTCAATCAATGTAGTTTTCACCTCACCTAACTGTTTGGGTTCATCATCCATAAGGATCCGTCCCTCGGCGTTAACAAGAATATTCATCAAGTTTCGCTCTTTAATTGGAGGAGGTTCCTGATCTTCCTCAAGTGGAGGGGGCAATACCAAGCCAATTCCCGTGTCAACATTAATGGTAGTGGTTACCAAAAAGAAGATCAGCAGAAGAAAGGCGATATCAGCCATGGAAGAACCATTGATATCTGGCTCTTCTCTTTTTCGTTTTTTAAGTAACATAGATTATATCCTGATTAAAACTTAAAGGTCCCGCGCATTCCGGTAAGGACAATGGTAATAACCATAGCGCCAAGCATAAACACTGCGGTAAATACTCCAGCTTTAGGGATTTCTCCAAAGACAGCATAGGATACTCCAAACACTACGAATGGAATTACCATCATCGCAATTCGTTTGAAATCCTGTTTACCGTTTATGAGGCTTTTAATTCCTGCACCTATTATTCCGATAACACCAAGTACTATTAAGCCAAATGCTAATCCAACACTAATAGCTTCCATAATTTTATCCTTTCTTTATTATTTGGATTTATGTTTAACTACTACTCGTCGTTAGCACTAGTATCAGATCCTGAATCAGGAATAAGTTGTTTTCCTTCGTTCAGCATAATAATAGAATCTATGAGTGTAATTGAACTTTCTTCCATTTCTGCAATAATGCGATCAATTTTGGAAACACAGTAATTGTAACCAATCTGAAGAATAATACCTGCAATCAAACCACCGGCTGTTGTAAGAAGGGCGACTTTAATACCACCAGCAACAATACTTGGTGAAATATCGGCTGCTGCTTCAATATCGTCAAATGCCTGAATCATACCTACTACCGTTCCAAGGAATCCAAGTAGAGGAGCAATTGCGATAAATAATGATAACCATACAAGCCCTCTTTCAAGGAAGCTCATCTCAATAGAACCATAGGCTGAAATTGCTTTTTCAGCAGCCTCTATTCCTTCATGAGCACGCATCAAACCGGCCTGAAAAACGGAAGCTACAGGTCCTCGAGTTTGTGCACAAAGTTCTTCGGCAGCTTCGATACCGCCATCCTGAAGAGCTTCTTGTACGTCAACTATAAATTTTCGTGTATTGATGTCAGCAAGGTTAAGGGTAATTATCCGCTCGAGGAAAATGGCTAATCCTAAGATTAGAGCAATAAGCACAGGCCACATCCACCCACTTTCATTACCTTCGTTAAATTTTGCTACTACGACATTAAAAAACCCTTCGTCAGCAGGGGCTTGTAAAAGAAAAAGAGCAATCGACGATATCATGTCTACTCCGCTAGTTATTTAATTGTTAAAGGCTAAGATTAATGAAGCGAAAGAATAGTTTATTTTATAGTAAATGTCAAAGTAACAAAGGTCTTAAAACCAGTTTTTTACGTATTGTTACTGCAATCAAGTAGTGCCACCCTAAGTTATTAAATAATATGTACTTTTATTAGAATGTTGCGCTCATCACCAACTTAACCGTATGGATTGAAGGCCGGTCACTAACGGTACGCCCATCATAATCTAAACTGAACCGAATAAAATTACTGACCCGGTAAGTGCTTCTCAGAGACCATAACAGATTTTGTCCTTCGCCGGTACCTTCGGTCAGTTCATAATTGCCATAACTTGATGAGGAACCGCTGACTTGAGTGTCTCGAAATTCCAATCTAAGATTGGTTTGAACTTTCCTCCAAAGAAATAATCGTTGTGTTGTTGAAATCTTAAGCAGTGTTGCTTCAGCACGTACAATTGGGTTTTGATCTTCTTTCTGCGCATATGATACCTCTAACCCCGCATTCCAATTTCTGTTGATCGTACCGTTTATTCCGGGTTCCACACTCAGGGTATGAATATCGTAGTTTCTGTTAAACAGTCTGCTGCTTGTACTTTTATTTTGAGTACGTTGAAGGTTTAGTTTCAACCTGACCCTGCTTGTAAGGTCATACTCCGTTTGGGTATAAATTCTCTGCGAAAAGCTTTCAATAGATTCACTATTCCGCTGGTTCAACCCTCTGTTTTCAGACATACCCGCTTTAAGGTGAATCTCATTCCAGCCTCGTAATATATCCAGCTCCTGTTCCCAGAAAATCCGTCCCTGTATAGTGGTTGAGTCATTCCGAAAGGTGTTTAAGTTCAGTAAATATACATCGGCAATATCTGCTGTTGTTGAATTTTCTAAAAGGTCAATACGCGAACGCAATCTCAAACCTGTGAACCATCGGTCTTTTTCTGTATTCTTAAAAGGGCTAAATGTGTGCAACAAACGAACATTCAGGTCAACAGCCGGTAATAACTCATCAGAAGGCAAATATTGTCGAATAAAAGTCCCCTCATTAGCACTCACTTCGGGAAAAAATTCATCCACTTGCTGTACGCCATCTTCATTTAAGTCTTCCCAAACGAACTGCCCGATCTCCGGGCCTACTTCAATAAAGGTCTCCTGAAGTAAGGCTTGTCTTTTTGTATTAGCTTCGTAGAAGATTTCCCCATCAAAAATTCTGTTAGTACTCATAAAATTGGTCACCGACCTTACCAAAACGCCTTGTCGATTTTGATTTCCTAAAGCCTCGAATTCATTACTGAAAGTCTTATTACGAATCCTGAATTCATTTTCTGTAGAAAAATTATTATTGGGTTGGTATAATAATTTATATCGTTGCTCAAAAGCAGTAGAAAGATCAGCCAGATCATTACCCAGCACTCCTTTTTCATCTCGGTACACGAATCCTGCCTCTAATTCCAGGGAACTTAAATTTAGCCGAATTCCAGGTCCTAACTCATAGAACTTCTGAGATACCGCCAGCAGGGAATCCGTGTCGAGTCGTCTTTGTCTCCGGTCTTCTTGTTCAAAACGAATGAATGGAGTCACCAAATGATCATCTATTTTGGTTCTTTTACTGATCGTTCCCTGATGCCGGAACCAATTTCCTTCCTGCTTAAGTAATTCATCATCACTTTTTACCCAATCCTGATGATAGTCTAATTGTAACCAGTTCTCATCACTACTGAATGAAAAAGCTTGTCTTAGCCCATCAAAACCATCTCTGTTTACCTGGCCGATCTCAGCCGTTACCATTGTAAGGTCAGTGGGTTGAACCGAAAACTCAGCCTGATTGATCGATTCCTTACTTTGTTCGGTTCGAATGATATTCCATTTCCGGTCAAATTCTACTTCTCTGATTCGTTCAAAGAATTCAAATTTCTCCCCAGTATATCTTCGGCGTATATTTCCACTTACTTTCCCTATCGCAGTTTCCATACCCTTTATACGAATTCCAGTCAAATAACCCAGATCGGTATTATCATCATCCCCAATGGATGAAAAACGGTTTTCATCATAGTCACTTACAGCCCACTCTCCAAAAAATTCAAGATTTTCGGTCAGGTCCAGGGTTCCATTTAATGCCACCATCTGTTGTTTTTCCGGGGCGGGAAGTTGTCTCGTAGCATCATAACTGCCTAATCCAGGGCCAACCCATTCATACAATAAGCCATTCGTTTCACCACTCACCCTTTGATAACTTCCATTATTTTGCCCAACGTTCGAAAATCTTACCCGGTATATGGATTCATCGGACCCCGGTTTGTGCTCATAAATGGTAAATGTCTCTCCGCCTAAAGTCGTATCTATCTGCGCATAAAGGATGAATCGATCTCGTTCATCTTCTGTTGCTATAGTGGCGCCACTTACAATGGCTTGGTCCAGGTCATCTCCTACATTTTGTAATAGTTCAATATCATTTTCACTTAATGTTTGTTGGGAAAGCAAGTCATCTCCATCAGCCTGACGGATCGCCGAGGCTCCGATTTTGAACTTCCCCCGAAATAGTGAAGCCTCCCCTTCAGCAGCTACGACCGTTCGATTGAAATTTCGATCTATATATTCATATTCAATGACGATACGGGTTTCATCTTTGATCAGCAGATTATTTGTGAATGTGACTTCGCCTAATCCATAATCAATGATGTAATCGTTTTCGGCTCCGCGTTGCACTCGTTGACCATTTATGTACACCCGCTCTGTTCCAGCCAAAATGATCACAAACGGTTCATCATTTTTGCCCGTAAGTCGGTATGGGCCTTGCACCCCTTCAAGTCCTTCAAATTGCACAGACTTGAATGTCCCCCGAACCACCGAAACGGCTCCTGAATATTCTCCATATTTCCCTGATTCTACCGTCCCGCTTGCGCCCTGTAGTCTGCGGTTATATTGTGCAAAGGAATTTTGCTCCAAACTCACATCTACATCTCCCATTTCCAGAGACGCCCTGGGAGCTTTGATCTGTATAAATACTTTATCGAATTCACGAAGATTTTGTGTTGTACCGTCGGGCTGAATAGGAATGCTTTGATCCGTTAATGAGGCATTAATACTGATTTCATCCGTTAGAGGCCCGCTCAGTTCAAAATTTAATCCACTTTCCAGTGAAAAATCCTGATTCGACCCTACAATGATTCCACGGCTCAGGCTTCCCGATTGAGTCAATACTGTTTGTAAAAAGGAAGGACGTTTTGCCGGGTTTTCAAATGCACTCATTAAAGTATCAGAATCATTAAAAAAGGCTGAATCTACTTCCATTGCCTGATAAAACTGATAGGTGCGTGCTAAATTGAGAGGCAGTTCCTCATAGTAAATTTGAAGTTTATTGAGATCAAAATCCCTCCTAAAATTACTATTAAACATAATCCTTCCCGATATTTCAAAAAAGGTCCAGTACGTTGGGGGAATAGAGCTGCCCATAGCACTAATTTCTATACTTTCCGGTATTACCCAATTTCCAAGAAAGTAGGTAGAATCTGTATTTATCTGGCCGATGGTCAATTGTCTTGGAATGGTGGTTTGAGCAGTCAGTTCTATCCCAACCAAAGAAAAGAACACGGTCAGGAGCGCATTCTGTATAAAACGAAATGTATGTGTCTTGGTGATCAGAAGATTCTACATTTATTCAGGTATAATGAAGGCTAAAGCTTTCCAGTGAAAGGGTCAACACTCAAAGATCAGCGTGGGATTGTAATCCCTGATCAAGAAATACGACGAAATCATCGGCATCGCTGTAACCCAATTTCTGTGCTAATACTCTTTCGGATGCAGGGTCAATGATGGCATAGGTGGGAAGGGCTACATTCCCTGTCAATTCAAACTGTAGCATTTGGTTTTCTTTAGCATCAGGACCTCCATCCGTGTATAGTTTAACCAATTCCATTTGATCGAAGCGCTGAACGACTTCCTCCAAAGGAAATACATTGGATTCCATCGCCCGGCAGTTGGTGCAAGTGTATCCCGTGAAGTCAATGAAGACCGGAATACCTTCATTTTTCGCTTTCTCAATAGATGCTTTATAGTCCTTTGACCATCCGTCGTCTGCATCTGTGGAGCTGCTTGCTGAAGTTCCGGTTCCTATACTTGCCACTAAACTCACATCTGTTGCTTGTTTTGGTGGAAGGAAAGCGTCCCAGAATCCAAGTGAGCTCCCCATAAGCCCAGGGATCAGGTAAAAACTGAAAAGAAAGAATGGAATGGCCAGTAACATTCGGCCTGTGGAGATCTGGTCAGGTCTTTTTTCATGTTTAAGAGAATAACTTCCGATCAGATATAGTCCAGTGAGCAAGAAAATTGCGATCCATGTGGCAATGGCAAATGGCCTTGAGATCAGCCCCCACTCCCAAACCAAATCTACATTGGAAAGAAATTTAATAGCTGCGGCCAATTCGATGAACCCAAGCAATACTTTTACAATGTTCATCCATGACCCGCTTTTGGGAAGCGATTGCATCCATTTCGGAAAAATGGCAAGTATCACAAATGGACTTGCAAAAGCTGCTGAAAAACCGATCATCCCAAGAATGGGATAAAACCACTCTCCCCCGGTTGTAGCGGCAAACACTCCACCTACAAATGGAGCCGTACATGAAAATGAGACGGCACTGATAGTCAGCGCCATAAATAAAATACCGCCCACCCCACTACTTTCGTTGCTTTTTTGATTTAACCAATTTGTAAGCTGATGCGGTAGTTGCAGCTCATACATTCCAAGTAAACTGAAGGCAAATGCGATCAGAATAGCAGCAATAAATAGATTAACCCAGGGATTGGAAGCAAAATTTTGCGCTCCGGATACCCCAAAAATAGCAGCCAATAATATACCTAAGATGGTAAATGTAGCAACGATGGCTATCCCGAATAACACTGCTTTTCCAACTCCTTTCCCGCTTTCTTCAGATTTTGAAAAATAGGAAACGGTAAGAGGGATCATCGGAAACACACATGGAGTGAGTAATGCCGCAAAACCGGCAAGAATAGCGATCCACAGGAAACCAAAAATGCCCTCGCCCCCCATGGCTGATTCTTTGACCTCTGCTAATTCACCTGATACTTCCTCTCCCCCTGTTCCATTTTTGGTAAGGGAAGCGGGTACGGGCTCATCCGAAATACCGGAAACAAAAACACCGGCTACAATTGATTTTGTGGTTGGCGGAAGGCAAACTTTATCATCACAGACCTGGTAAAAAACTTCTATATCCAGATTTTGGTTTCCGTTGCGGTCCGTTTTTACCGTTACCGGAATAGTAAATTCAGCAAAGCTGCTGTGCCATCCTAATTCAGTCTCAAAGTTAGGATCGAATTCTACATCTGCAGCAGTTTCAGTAACCTCACCTGCAATTGCAAAATTAGTAGTTTTCGGGGTGAATTCAGTTGGGAAAGGGCCTGCATCCTCATCATTCAAAATGGAATATAAGTGCCAATCTCCTTCAATAGCAGCTTCCACTTTGATCTCGAAAACATCTCCGGCTAAGACTGAATCCGGAGCTTCAGAAATAGAGAACTTAACGGGATCGGGTATTTGAGCCTGAATAAAAAATGGGGATAACATCAATATGATGATCCCCATAAATTTGATTTGTGCTGATTTCATGAACACTTATTTCTAAAAATGATCAGGTAAAATTCATTAGGTCACCTTTGTAGATGATTTACACTGAAAGAAACTTACTTCTTTCGAAATTAGTGCCTGAAATCTATAACTGAATGAATATTATCACTCGTCTTTGACAACCCAGAATTTAACCTGAGGACTTAAGTCACCGATCAGATTAACAGTTGCAGTATACTCACCTAAAGCTTTAACATCCTGGTCGAGAGTGATGTCTTTTTTATCAACCATAATCTCTCGTTCTTCCAGTGCTTTGGCAATATCAGCATTGGTTACGGTACCATGAATTCTGTCCTCATCACCTGTAGTTACAGGAATAGTGAGTGACGTTACTTCAAGTTGCTTCGCCAGGTCTTTGGCTTCATTCACAGTAAACTCTGCCTGTCGGGCAGCTTCTTTCTTAAGTCGCTCCAGTTCCTGAATGGCTCCTTTTGTCGCCATTACAGCTTTTCCCTGAGGGATCAGGTAATTGCGGCCGAATCCGTCTTTAACATCAACGATCTCACCGGACTGTCCTACTTTTTCTACGTCTTCTCTAAGTATGATTTTCATAATATTATCTACTTGGTTTTATCGGATGTTTTCGTCTACGTATGGCATCAATGCTAAGAAACGGGCACGCTTGATGGCCGTAGTTAGCTGTCTTTGATGCTTAGCACTGGTTCCTGTTACCCGACGTGGTAAAATTTTACCTTGGTCGTTGGTGAATCGCTGAAGGGTTTCAACGTCTTTGTAATCAATATACTCTAAGCCAGCTCGGGTAAACTTACATTGCTTTACCTTGCGCTGATTCTTTTTTGGGTGTGATGGATTCTTAATCATAATCTATATTCTTTGGAGAGGTTAGTCTTAATCGTCATTTTCGTCATTGTCATCGTCTTCATCTTCGTAAGCAAAGATGTCAGGTACTTCATTTTTCTTCTGAAGTTCACGGTGACGAAGCATCTTTGCATCATATTTCAGCGTAAGATACCGCATGATGTTGTCATCAATACGAAGTTGTCTTTCAACGGAAGCAATCGCTTCTGCTGGTGCTGAAAAATACATATTGACGTAGTAACCACTGCCTTTTTTGTCCATATTGTAGGAAAACTGACGCAGGCCCCACTCATCAACTTCTTCAATATCGCCGTCGTTACTTTCGATTAGCTTCGTAACTTTATCGACAACATTTTTAAATTCATCATCCTCAAGTACAGGATTTATGATATAGGTAAACTCGTAATAGTTTTTACTCATGTGTGTATGTGTTTCTTTGGTTGTTTTCTAAGGTGAAAACAGTTACCCTGGCA
>JAVLBT010000064.1:0-15059 GCA_031580945.1 Gracilimonas sp. | reverse complement strand
ACGACAAACTTGAAGCCCGAAATCCCAAATTCTACGCCTGGCTGGTTTTGGGGCTATTATTTCTAATCTATATTTCCAGTTTTGTGGACCGGCAGATCGTGGCTGTTTTAGGAACCGCTATCCGGGATGATCTTGGCTTTTCCAACACCCAGATCGGTATTCTGTACGGACCGGCGTTTTCGCTGATCTATGCCATTTGCGGAATTTTCATGGGCTGGTTCGCCGATCAGTTTTCCCGAAAACGAATTATTCTTATCGGGTTGCTGGTCTGGAGCCTGATGACGGTAGCCAGCGGTTTTGCCAGCTCATTCGTATTCTTGGTAACAGCCCGGTTTTTTGTGGGGGTGAGCCAATCAGCGCTAAGCCCCGCCGTATATTCCCTGCTTGCCGACTACTTTCCTCCCGAAAAAAGAGCGCGTGTATTCTCATTCTACGCCTCCGGAATTTTTGTGGGTGTTGGGCTTTCTTTCCTGATCGGCGGCTCGGTAGCAGAAGTGTACGACTGGCGAGAGGCGATGAAAACCGTAGGATGGCCGGGTATTTTGTTATTTGTGATTGGTTATTTGTTGATCCGTGAGCCGGTGCGGAAATCCGGCAAAAGTGAGCGATCTGCGTCACAGTTTTTCGAAGTGCTGAAGTTTATATTTAAGAAGAAAGCTGTTCGATATCATTTGCTCGGATTTTCGCTATTGGCTCTAAGCGGCTACACCATTTTGGCCTTCATCGGGAATGTATTTAATGACACTTTTGATACTCCTTCTCTGATCTCTCAATACGGCTGGTTTATGTTTGCCACGGGCGTTGGTGTGAATATCTCCGGCTGGGTGGCAGATAAATTAGCGGTAAAATATGGCCCTGAAAAACGCTTTGTAATGGGAATTGTGGCAGCCCTTGGTGGACTCCCATTCTATTATTATGGGTTGATGGCCGAGTCGGTGATGACCGCTTTTGTACTGGTTGGAATTGGAAATGTGATTGCTTCCTCCTACAACGGGGTAGCGGCAGCACTCATACAATATTTTGTGAAA
The DNA here is from genome assembly GCA_031580945.1 of Gracilimonas sp. Lineage (GTDB taxonomy): Bacteria > Bacteroidota > Rhodothermia > Balneolales > Balneolaceae > Gracilimonas. The sequence continues at coordinate 14,031 of JAVLBT010000064.1, read as the reverse complement.
TCCGACATGCGGGGAATGGCTGGCGCGGTGTATTTATTTGTGATCAGCATTGTGGGGTTTGGGATCGGTCCACCGGTAACGGGCTGGCTGATCGATCATATTTTTACCGGACTTTATGGGCCTTCAAAAGCACTTCTTTTGGTATTTACCATTTGTGGAATTATGGCCACTTTTAGTTTTTGGAAAGCGATGAAATATTATGGTACGGATACAGTGGATTGAAGACTTAGAATTTCAATTTGATTGTCCATCGTGGTATTTAAAATAAATATGTTTGGTGTGTGGGTGATAGAGCAATTTTCACTTCTTAAAGCTGTTATTTTTACGTATGTTCTAGACAGACTAGATGAAAACAGGAGCTGCTTATGATTTCAAAATCAAAAAAATGGCAATTGCAGGAAGCGAAAAATAAATTTAGCGAAGTCGTACGAAAGGCGTCCGAAGAAGGCCCTCAAACCGTTACAAAACATGGAAAAGATAGTGTGGTTGTGCTCTCGGCAGAAGACTATCGCAAATTGGAGCAATCCAAGACCTCGTTGGTTGATTTTTTTCAAAATTCTCCTTTTTCAGAGGTTGAGGTTGACCTAAAACGGGACAAGTCTCCAGCGCGTAAAATTGAATTATGAGTTATTTGATCGATACGTGCTGTATTTCAGAATTAGTTAGAAAGAAGCCAAATCCAAAAGTTGTGAACTGGTTTGCAGATCATGATGAACTCTCAATGTATTTAAGCGTGATAACCTTTGGCGAATTAAGGAAAGGAATTGAAAAACTTCCGAACTCTGAAAAGAAGAAAAAGCTAAATAGATGGGTAAGAGATGATCTAAGTCTTAGATTTCAAAACCGTATACTGAATATTACCATCGATGAAGTGAATGTTTGGGGTGAAATAGTAGCTGCAGCAGAAAATAAAGGAAGGCCACTTCCTGCAATTGATTCATTGATTGCAGCTACAGCATTAACCTATGATCTTAAAGTTGTAACGAGAAATATATCAGATATGGAAGGATCTGGAGTTGAAGTGATTAATCCCTGGGGTTAACTTCATCCCCAACCACCTGGTTAGGAAAGCACTGCGGTATCCCCCCGGTCCTAATAAAAAAGGCAGACTGAATAGATCAGTCTGCCTTAGTAATATCAAATTGTTGACGATAAGAGCATCGTCACCAGTATTTAGTGTAAGTGAACTATTTCAGATCAAATCGATCCAGGTTCATCACTTTGGTCCATGCAGCTACAAAATCCTTGACGAATTTTTCTTCACTGTCTTCGGTAGCATACACTTCTGCAAGTGCGCGTAATTCAGAGTTAGAACCACAAATGAGGTCAACTCTTGACCCGCTGAACTTGATGTCACCGGTTTTACGATCACTTCCTGCAAATACATTCTGGTCATCTGTAGTTGCCTGCCAGGTTGTATTTAGATCCAGCAGGTTTTTAAAGAAATCATTGGTGAGCGTTCCCGGTTTTTCGGTGAATACACCTTTCTTGGAACCGTCATAGTTGGTATCCAAAACGCGCATTCCTCCTAAAAGTACAGTCATTTCAGGAGGGGTTAGCGTGAGTAACTGGGCTTTATCAACCAGCATTTCTTCAGGAGAAGTGCTGTGACTAGGACTATAATAATTCCGGAATCCATCTGCTGGGGGCTCTAACCATGCAAATGATTCAACATCGGTCTGCTCAGCGGTTGCATCGGTGCGTCCCGGAGTAAAAGGTACAGATACATCGTGGCCTGCATCTTTAGCAGCTTTTTCAACTGCAGCAACACCACCAAGTACGATCAGGTCAGCCATGGAAACTTTCTTGTTACCAGATTGCTCACCATTAAACCATTCCTGAACACTTTCAAGTGTATTTAAGACTTTGTGTAGCTGTTCAGGATTATTGACTTCCCAATCTTTTTGAGGAGCCAATCGAATACGAGCACCATTTGCTCCACCTCGTTTGTCTGAGCCCCGGTATGTTGAAGCGGACGCCCAGGCGGTAGAAACGAGTTCAGAAACAGATAGTCCTGCGTCAAGAATCTTGCCTTTCAGCTCTACAATGTCATTTTCATCTATCAGTTCATGATCTACTTCAGGAATGGGATCTTGCCAAAGCAACTCTTCCTCTGGAACTTCAGGACCGAGTAGTAATTCTATAGGTCCCATGTCGCGATGGGTCAATTTGTACCATGCTCTCGCAAATGCATCAGCAAACTCATCCGGATTTTCAAGGAACCGGCGTGAGATTTTTTCATAAGCTGGATCTTCACGGAGTGAAAGATCAGTTGTGAGCATAAACGGAGCATGCTTTTTTTCCGGATCGTGCGCATCTGGAACCGTTCCTTCTCCAGCCCCGTCTTTTGGCTTCCATTGCCATGCGCCCGCTGGACTCTTGGTTAATTCCCATTCGTAATTGAATAAGTTCTCAAGATACAACATGGTCCATTCTGTAGGCTTTTGAGTCCACGTGCCTTCAAGTCCACTGGTTATCGTATCTGCACCTTTACCTGTACCGTGATTATTATGCCAGCCCATTCCCATCATCTCGATCGGTGCACCTTCCGGTTCAGCATCAAGATTAGATTCCGGCGCTGCACCATGAACTTTACCAAAGGTGTGTCCACCGGCAATAAGAGCTACGGTTTCTTCATCATTCATAGCCATTCGTGCAAATGTTTGTCTTATGTAATGAGCTGCTTTTTTGGGATCAGGTTCGCCGTTTGGACCTTCAGGGTTTACATAGATAAGCCCCATGTGGTCTGCACCAAGTGGTTCTTCCAAATTGCCTTCATCATCGTGACGCTGATCTGCAAGCCATTCTCCTTCAGAACCCCAGTAAATATCCTCTTCAGGTTCCCAGGAATCTTCCCGACCGCCGCCAAAACCAAAGGTTTCAAAGCCCATTGATTCAAGCGCAACATTTCCTGCAAGGATCATAAGATCACCCCAGGATAGCTTTCGTCCATATTTTTGCTTGATTGGCCAAAGGAGTAAACGTGCTTTGTCAAGGTTTACATTATCTGGCCAGCTATTGAGGGGAGCAAAGCGCTGAGTACCTGCACCTCCACCACCTCGTCCATCAACTACGCGATAAGTACCGGCGCTATGCCATGCCATACGAATCATTAAGGGACCATAATGACCAAAATCAGCAGGCCACCAATCCTGTGAGTCCGTCATTAATTCTTCGAGATCATTTTTCACCTCTTTCAGGTCGAGTTTTTTAAATTCCTCGGCATAGTCAAAATCTTCTCCCATAGGATCAGATTTAGAAGAATGTTGACGCAAAATATTCAGGTTCAACTGATTTGGCCACCATTCACGGTTACGAGTCCCCCCACCAGCAGCGCCTTCCATGGCTCCATGATGAAATGGACAACCACTCTCTGTATTTACTTTGTACGTATTCGCTTTATTCGAATTATCATTGTTATCAGCCATAGTAACTCCGTTGTTTTTTAATCTGATTTTAAAGAAAGGGATTCCTGTTTCCTGAACCAAATCAATAGTAATTTAAATCGTGATAGGTTTTCTTTATCAGGGAGAATTATACGTATTTTGACATCAGAGGAAAGAGAAAGAAATTATATTTATTGTAAATAAACGTGTATAAATGCAATTCAGATTATGACAAAAGTAGTGCAAATATGTTATAGCATTACATTATTGATCACTCTATGGCTGAGTTCGGTAGCAATCCAGGCTCAAACAATTCAGGTAAGTTCAGATAGTGGATTTTTTAAAGATTCTGTTACCGTCTATGTGCAGACCTATCCGGATACTTCACAAGCATATTTTACGCTTGATGGCTCTGAACCTACTGTTAATTCTCCAGTGGTCATGGATTCCGTTACCATCTACTCTACGTCAGCATTTCGGGTGGCTACTTTTTCCCCAGATTTTAGCATGGTAACCAGAACCTATTTCATTAATGAAGAATCTGAGCTGCCGGTTGTTGCCATTACAACTGCACCAGATAATTTGTTTTCAGCCGAAAAAGGCATTTATGTTGAAGGAAATAATGGGACTACGGGATATTGCAGTAGTTCACCTAAAAATTGGAATCAGGATTGGGAACGTCCCGTCAGATTAGAGCTATTTGAAAAAAACAGGGAGGAGGGATTTAGTATTGATGCCGGAATAAAAATTGGAGGTGGATGTACCCGTCTTTATGATCAGAAATCCTTGGATATTTACTTCAGAGGAGATTACGGAGCAAAGAAATTGAACTACAATGTATTTGAAGATAAGCCGATCAATGAATTTGACAGGCTTTCATTGCGAAGCGGAGGGCAGGACTGGTATCGGGCAATTATCAGAAATGCAGCAGCACAATCTATGGTCAGAAACAGGATGAATCTAGGTTACCAGGCATTTAAACCGGCAGCCGTTTTTATAAATGGAAATTATTGGGGTATTCATATTCTGAGAGAAAAACAGAATGAAGACTTCCTGGAGTCAAACTATGGCTACAATGAAGATGAAATAGATATTTTAAAAAATAATGCCTCCGTCAAAGAAGGAAGTTCGTCACACTACGATGAGATGATCACTTTTATTGAAAATAATGATCTTAGTGTGGATGAACATTATGAATGGGTGGCTGAACAGATGGATATTGACCAATATATTGATTACCAAATTGCACAAATATATTGGGCAAATGGAGACTGGCCGGGCGGTAACATCATATTTTGGAGGCCTCAGGAACCGGATGCAAAGTGGAAATGGCTGCTTTATGATGTAGATATGTCGATGGGAAGCCATAGCAGGGGACAGTTCGATACCAATATGCTGGAGAAGCTTGCAAAAACAACAAACACGAACTATGAGCATCCGGCTTGGTCAACTTTTTTATTTAGAAGCTTACTGACTAATCCCAAGTTTAAAAATAAATTTATTCAGCGTTACAGTATGCACATGCATACTACCTTTCAACCTGACAGGATGATGACTTTTATTGATAGCACAGCTGGGTTAATTGAATCTGAAATACCACGCCATATGGATAGATGGGACAAGGCATTAAGGCTGGGCTATAATATGAATTGGGAAAAGCATTTAGGTGTAATTGAAGATTTTATCCGGAAAAGACCAAATCAAGCCCGAACAAACTTATATGATTTTTTTGATCTAATACGGTTGAACAGCCTGGAAACAAAAGTGAGTCCAGCAAATGCGGGTAAAGTCTATATTGAAAATGTTCGTTCTGATAAGCTGGAATATGGGTTGGTGTATAATTCAGTTCCTGTAAACATACGAGCTGAGGCAAATCCGGGTTATAAATTCACGGGATGGAGCGGTTCTTTAACCGGTAGTAATGGGACAAAAACTCAAGTCACAATAATACAAAATACTACCCTAACAGCCCGTTTCGAGCGCAGTGAAATTTCTGAGTCAGGGATTGTGATCAACGAAGTGAATTATAATGCTGCAGATAATTTTGACACAGAGGACTGGGTAGAATTTTATAACAATTCCAGCGAAAGTGTGGATATGTCAGGGTGGTATTTTTCAGATTCAGATGATTCCCACGTATTTACATTTCCAGAGAGAACTGTTTTGAACTCCGATACCTACTTGGTCCTGACAGCAGATAATGAGAGGTTTGAAACCTACTTTCCAAACGTAAATAATAAAGTAGGAGACATGGATTTTGGGTTATCGGGAAGTGGTGAATTGATCAGGCTTTTTGATGCCGATGATAAACTTGTAGACCACCTTACCTATTCAGATGAGTTTCCATGGCCCATTGAGGCGGATGGTGAAGGATCTACACTTTCACTTTCAAATCCTGGTTTTGATAATACCGAGGGCTTAAATTGGGCTGCTTCAACAGGAAATGGAACTCCGGGACAAGAAAACAGTGATATTTTAGTCAGTAATAAAGCGGAAGAAATTGACATACTTCCCGAAAGTATTGCAATGGAACAAAATTACCCCAATCCTTTTAATCCCGAAACCACCATAAGTTATTCAATAGCCGAGCAAGCTAATGTTACATTAAAAGTGTATGATTCTCTGGGGCGTCTGGTTACCACACTTGTTAATGGCTATAAGGCACCGGGTCAATATCAGGTTTCGTGGAACGCATCAGGTCATTCTTCCGGCGTCTATATCTACCGGCTTGAAGGTAATGGAGAGTCAATTACCAAAAGACTGATGCTAATAAAATGATAAGCATTGAGAACAGAGATACAAAAGATCATCTGAAGATATCCTTCAATTCGATCTCAAATATCAGATTTGAATTTGGTGGTATTGCTGTGCCGGAACCTGCTTCTCCATATGCGTAAACGGATGGAATATATAATACAATTTTTCCACCTTTTTTAATGAGCGGAACTCCAATTTGCCAACCGGTTATAACCCTGCTTAAACCTAATGATATCTCTTGTTGAGACTGATCAAACAAACTGTCATTAGACAAAAACCACCCTTTATAAGTCACTTTTACCGAATTACAGATGTCAGGTTTGCGTCCATCTCCACCATCCACTACTACATAACGAATGCCTGAAGAATGCACTTTAGCTTGAATGCCGTTTTCATCAAGATACGCTTCGATCTTTGTTATATCCTCTTCAAGTTGCGCTTTATCCACGTTAGTGTCTGCGTTCAGGTCGCAATCATAAAACCAACAACCGGATATTGAACAGCAAAGAAATAATAGGAGAACGATTCTTAGAATAGAATTCATGAAATGGAACGAAATTTATAATTCAATCCAAGATAAGTGGAAATCAAAATCTATTTCTGATTAATATTAAAAAAAGGAATGGCCTTAATGGGACCAGTCCTTTTTTTTCAAATAACAATGAATATCGAGTGACTATACGTTATTCAATGCTTCATTCAGTGATTGAAGGCTTTTCTTAGCGTCACCAAAAAACATTTGATTTTTCTCAGCATAGAAAAGAGGATTATCAATACCGGCATATCCTGGACTTAAACTACGCTTAAACACAATGGTGCGTTTTGCATCATCTACGTTCATGACAGGCATACCGTAAATGGGGCTTCCGGGTTCTGTTTTAGCAACTGGATTTACCACATCATTTGCTCCTATAACCAAAACAACATCTGTATTTTTGAATTCAGGATTGATCTCATCCATATCCAAAAGCTGGTCATAAGGAACATCGGCCTCTGCGAGTAGTACGTTCATATGTCCCGGCATTCGGCCTGCAACCGGGTGAATACCATATTTTACCTGAACTCCGCGATTTTCCAATTTTTCAGCAACTTCTTTTAACACGTGTTGTGCTTGTGCAACAGCCAGGCCATATCCAGGAACGATCACAACCTTGGATGCATATCCGACCTGAATAGCAAGGTCATCAGCGGTAGTTTCTCGTACAGTCTTATCTCCCGTATCTGCTCCCGATCCTCCACCGGAATCTCCACCGAAAGCGCCAAAGATAACATTCGCAAGCGAACGGTTCATAGCCTTGCACATGATATTTGTGAGGATCAACCCTGCAGCACCAACAAGGGCACCCGCTATAATCAATAAGTTGTTCCCGATCACAAACCCAGCCATAGATGCGGCCAGTCCGGAATAGGAGTTAAGCAGGGAAATGACCACAGGCATATCAGCACCACCAATAGGAATCACAGAAGTTACACCGATCAGTAGTGACAGACCTAAAATGACCCAAAAGATGGTTTGATTAGTGGGATCAAAAGTAAATATTCCAATTAGTACAATAACAGCGACCATTGAGCCGATGTTGATGACATTCAAGCCCGGGAAAGTGATGGCATTGCCTGAAATGAATCCCTTGAGTTTTCCAAAGGCAATAAAACTTCCCGTAAAGGTAAGTGCCCCGATAAATATTCCTAATCCCGTTGTGACTAAACTATCAGGTGTCATAACGGTAGGGTCTGCCAATCTGGAAAATTCACCCCATGCAACAAGTGCAGAGGCCCCGCCCCCAAATCCGTTAAATACGGCAACTAATTCTGGCATGGCAGTCATGGCCACTTTTTTTGCAAGAACAGCTCCTATTAGCCCACCCACAACAACTCCAGCCACGATCCATTCAAAGGATATGATCTGTCGATCAAATAATGTAACAATGATACCGATCAACATGCCTAAAGCTGCAAGTGAGTTTCCTTTGCGAGCGGTAGCAGGTGAATTCAATAACTTGAGACCGCGAATAAAAAAGAAGGTTGCTATCAGATAAATTATCTGAATAGTATCGGGTAAATATGTTTGTATAGCTTCTGGCAGAAAATTACCCATTATTCATCCTCCTTTTTCTTGAACATCTCCAGCATACGATCGGTAACCATGAAGCCACCTACCACATTAATGGTGGCAAACACTATTGCTACAAATCCAATGATCTGACTTATCTGAGAATCAGTACCTGAGTGACCTGCCACGATTAGTGCGCCTACAATAGTGATCCCGGAAATAGCATTGGCACCACTCATCAAAGGTGTATGAAGTGTTGGAGGAACTTTTGAAATTAGTTCAAAGCCAATAAAACAGGCAAGAACAAATATGAAAAGGGAGAAAATTAAAGCGGACATAGTGGTTGATTATTGAATATTGAACAAGGAACATTGAATGCAGAAATATTCAATAATAGTTGTTCAATAGTCTGGTTTTGTGATTTAATTCAAATTTTTTAAAACAAATACTTTGATATTCGTGATTAAATATTCAATGTATGTTATTCCTTTAGCATTGGGCTGATGATTTCGCCCTGATGGGTGATGGTGGTTTTTAGTAGAATTTCGTCTTCGAAGTTGAAGTTAGGTTTACCTTCCTCCAACAAAAGGTTCAGCAACGCAAACATATTCTTGGAATACAACTTACTTGCGTGGAGTGATAAGTGACTTGGTAAATTATTAGGGCCAATTACCTTTACACCATATTTCTCAACAGTGGTACCATGTTCTGTGACTTCACAGTTCCCACCGTTTTCAGAGGCCATATCAACTATTACAGACCCCGGCGACATATCTTTAACCATTTCTTCTGTGACAAGTAATGGTGCAGGTCGGCCAGGTATGAGAGCGGTTGTGATTACAATATCTGATTTTTTGGTGTGCTCGTGGATGGCCTTGCGCTGTAGGTCTTGCTTCTTTTTATCCAGTTCTTTGGCATAACCACCTTCGGTTTGTGTTTCTTCCTCACCAAGTTCTACTTCAACAAATTTTGCGCCGAGACTTTCAACTTGCTCTTTTACTTCTGGCCGGATGTCAAAAGCCTCTACAACGGCACCAAGCCTGCGTAAAGTAGCAATAGCCTGAAGGCCTGCAACACCAGCTCCTAAAACCAATGATTTTGCAGGCGGTATAGTGCCAGCAGCAGTCATCATCATAGGAAGATATTTATCCAGTTCATTTGCTGCTATCAGTGCAGATTTATACCCAGCGATAGAACTCATAGATGATAAGGCATCCATATTTTGAGCTCTTGAAATTCTGGGAACGGCATCCATTCCAAGAGCAGATATCTTTTGCTCCTTTAGCAATTCTACTAATTCAGGATGCTGTAAAGCCCAGAGAAAGCAGATCAGAATAGCATCTTTCTTCAGCTTTTTGATCTCTTTCTCGGCTGGGGTTTGAATAGTTAGCAGAATATCAGCTTTAGTTAAAATATCGTTTCTGCTTTTCGCAATATTTGCTCCAATAGATTCATATTGCTCGTTTGGGAAATTAGACCTGACTCCGGCATCCGGTTCTACCCAAACATCAATTTCTTTTTCAATCAGCTTTGCAGACACTTCCGGGGTTAGAGCAACTCGACGCTCGTGTTCCGCGGTTTCTTTTAAAACTCCAACAATCACTTGTTTCCTCCATTTTGATCTTAACAGCATTTAACATAGTGAAATGAATCTAAATCACAAATATTAATGGGAGCGCTTTTTCAAGTTATTTTTTGAACTATGGAGTAAATATGCGCAAAACTGGAGTTCATTTGCGTTTGTTTTTTTGGTGGGGTCATGAAGAATTCATTGATAATTAAAAAACAGTGCCGATTGTTTTAAAAAATATTATTATCGATCTGAAGCTTAGTAAACATAACCGGGGTGTTAATAATGTCCCATCAAAAAAAATAAAAGGGTGCAATTATGAGAAAACTACAACTTATACTGATACTGATAATAATTTCTATTGTAAATATTTCCTGTAAAAATAACGATGAAGAAACCGGCGATACCTTTCCGGAATTTTTGCATGCTGTATGGCAAGATGAAGAGTTTGACGATGGAGATGAAATCGGTATTTATTTTACGGAAAAAAAGATTTTTAGCTGGGACTACGACGGAGATAGTTTTGATGAGGGAGATGACTGTTATTTTGTGTTCGAGATAGGAGAAATCATTTCTTACACGGGAGACAAATATAGGTTTAAAGTTAATGATCTGTTTTCTGATGAAGAGGAAGAGATAACGGTGATCATTAAAGTAAATGGCAATACCATGACAATCTCTGATCCTGATGAGGATGAAGACTCTACACCGTATTCAAAAGATAGTCGAGATATATTGGATTTAGAGCCAAAGTGTTCTGAATCGTTCAAAACCCTTGCAAATCCTGACGGTAAAAAAAGGGCCCAAAACATATTTAGTTTTAACTAAGTAGACCAGTTAAGATCTTGGGATTGTAGAACAGCATCATATTGCACCTATTTAGTTGTAGTGGTTCGTAAGATATACTGTTCTTGGGTAGTCAATTACAAAGACATAGTGGATAAGTTTGCTCTATCAATTTCATAAAGAATTAGAGAAAAACTTTGTCCTCTAAAACCTTATTTTTGTCCTTGTAATTAAAAAGAATATACTATGAAAGATATAGCTGGTAAAACATTTGATGTAGTAATTGTGGGAAGTGGTCCTGCAGGATTAACGGCTGCACTTTATGCAGCCAGGGCCGATTTAAATCCCATCGTTTTTGAAGGTCCGGAGCCAGGAGGACAACTAATGACCACCACAGATGTGGAAAATTTTCCCGGATATCCGGAAGGGGTTATGGGGCCAAAAATGATGCAGGATTTTCGTGAACAAGCATCCCGCTTTGGTGCAGATTGCCGGTATGGATACGTGACAGATATTGATTTTAGTAAACGCCCATACAAAGTGACTGTAGATGAAAAAACAGAAGTGTTTGCTCACTCCATTATCGCCTCTACAGGAGCTTCTGCAAAATGGCTGCACCTTGAAAGTGAACAAAAACTTAGAGGAAAGGGAGTATCCGCTTGTGCAACATGTGATGGAGCTTTCTTTCGAGATCAGCATGTGATCGTAGTGGGAGGTGGTGATACCGCAATGGAAGAAGCTACTTTTTTAACGAAGTTTGCCAGTAAAGTAACAGTCATCCATCGGCGCGATGAACTTCGTGCATCTAAAGCTATGCAACAACGCGCTTTTAACAATGACAAGATCGAGTTTATGTGGGATAGTGAACTTATTGAAGTTTTAGGTGATCAAGTTGTTGATGGCGTAAAAATAAAGAACCGTAATACGGAAGAGATTACAACTCTGGATGACGTAACCGGTGTATTTATCGCAATTGGGCACAAACCAAATACAGACCTGTTCAAAGGGATTGTTGAAATGGATGATGTTGGCTATATCCAAACTAAAGGGCAATCCACAGTAACGGATCAACCCGGGTTATTTGCTTGTGGAGATGCAATGGATGCTGTATACCGGCAGGCTGTAACTGCTGCAGGTACAGGTTGTAAAGCGGCTTTGGATGCCGAAAAATATCTGGGTGAATTAGAAAGTGAAGAAGCAATTGCTGAAGCTCACTGGAAATAATTTTTTATAGGTTAATTTTATGCAAGCTCTGCTAAACCTGCTGGAACAAACACAAACAGCTGTAGCAGTATCTGGTTTAGTGCTGTTATTACTAATAGAGCATCTGCATCCATTCTTTGATTTTTTTAAGCACTCCAGAAAGAAAAGATGGACACACTTCTATCGAAACATCATTTTGGGCTTAGTTAATGTCGGCTTCACAACCATTCTATTCGTTGGAATTTGGCTTTGGGCCTCTAACTGGGCAATAAGTAACGAATTCGGTATTCTTAATTGGTTGGGTCTCTCAGGTTGGTTGCACTTGGTTGGTGCCGTATTACTCATGGATACCTGGACCTATTTCTGGCACGTTATGAATCATAAAATTCCTTTCTTTTGGAGATTTCATCGGGTTCACCATTCAGATCCGAATATGGATGTAACCACCGCAAATCGTTTTCATATTGGTGAGATCATCTTCTCTTCAATATTAAGAACAGGTATCATACTGATAGTGGGTTTGGCAATATGGGAGCTATTAGTCTATGAGATCATGCTTGTGATAGTAGTTCAGTTTCATCATGCCAATATTGGCTTGCCTGAGAAAGTTGATAAGTTCCTTCGACTATTCATTGTGACACCGGCCATGCATAAAGTGCATCACTCAAGAAAGCAATCTGAAACAGACTCCAATTATAGCTCTTTGTTCTCTTTTTGGGATAGAATTGGTCGTACCTTTAATCTAAATAAAGACCTTCACTCCATACATTTAGGTCTTGATGAATTTGATTCAGAAGAAGATCAAAATGTAAAAGGCCTCTTTTATATGCCGTTCAAAAAGAATCGCAAGTAATCACTAATACTTGCTTACTTTCTTCCAACCGTTTTTTCTTCTTTTTGGTCTTCATCCGAGTCTGACTCTTTTTCAGATTTGGTGTCCTGCTCAGGGTTTTCCTCATCTTCATCCTGGATATCAATGAATTCAGCATCAACTGAGTATTCGTCATTTTCGTCTCTCACTTCTCGCTCTACAATGATCTGATAATCATTTATAAACATAGCAAACATTCCAATAGCAGAAATCACCGGTGCCATTGCAGCTGCTAAGGTTACACCGCCTACACCCACGGTAAGATTTGTCTGAAATTTAACCTCTCCCTTTTTGTCTTTGATGATCAGCTTTCGGGCACTTCCCTCTTTGATCATTTTTCTGATCTGCTTAATTACTTCATTTACACCACCCTGAATTTCTTCATAAATGGTTTTTGCCTTTGCTTTAGCTTCATCTTTTTTCATGATATGTAAGATTTATGAAAATTTTTTGTAAGGAATTGCATTCTTGTCCCTCTAACTACGTAAAGATAACATAAAAGATTCAGGTACAAATTATGCTTTCAAGAGTTTATTGTGCATCTACTGTCGGGGTAGATGCTAAAATTATAGATGTAGAAACCCATCATACTAACGGCATGGTCAAATTCTTTATGGTGGGTCTGCCTGACCGAGCCGTTAAGGAAGCCCGCGACCGTGTAGAGGCAGCTATACGGAACACCGGGTCATTTTATCCTATCGGAAGAATAACAGCAAATCTTGCCCCTGCTGATCTCCCAAAAGAAGGAAACGGTTTTGATCTGCCAATAGCAGTGGGGATCTTAAATATGTCCGGACAGCTTCATACTGATAAACTTGATAACACGGTTATGTTGGGTGAGTTGGCACTGGATGGGAAAATTCGGCCGGTAAAAGGGGTTCTTCCGGTGGCAGTTGAGGCCGCAAAAAAAGGATTCGAAAATTTGATTGTTCCAAAAGAAAATGGTGGAGAAGCTGCTGTAGTGGAAGAACTGAACGTTTTTCCCTTCGAACATCTAAATCAGGTAAAAGACTGGTTAGAAAATCGTGGAAATTTAGATCCGCTGCGGAGCAACGTTCAGGAATACTTTCATCAAAATGGAAAACATAATCCGCTGGATTTTAGTGATGTACGAGGACAGGAAAATGTAAAACGGGCATTGGAAATTGCGGCGGCGGGAAGTCATAATGTAATTATGGTAGGACCTCCAGGCTCTGGAAAAACCATGATGGCACGGAGAATTCCAACCATATTGCCTCCTCTGTCATTGGATGAAGCGCTGGAAACTACCAAAATTCATTCCGTATCCGGGATTTTGGATTCCGGGAAAGCACTTATAACCAAAAGACAGTTTCGTTCTCCGCATCATACCGTTTCCGATGTAGCCCTCGTGGGCGGAGGGAGCATACCGATGCCAGGTGAGATCTCA
>JAVLBT010000063.1:0-15089 GCA_031580945.1 Gracilimonas sp. | reverse complement strand
ACAGATTTACAGTCTGCCCCAGTTGGCCGCTTTGGTATCCCCCCATCAATAAATCAAAATCGCAGAGCCAGTGACCGGATTCGAACCGATGACCGACGGTTTACAAAACCGTTGCTCTACCAACTGAGCTACACTGGCTTTTCGCGAAAGACTTCAAAATTAAGTATGATAACTTTGATAGTCAATATTCTTTTGAGAAAAATTTACTTTTTATTTCCGTTGTTCTTGGCCTGTTTTTTACGAGAGGAAAAGTAGATTTTAATCAATATTACAAGTGCCACCAATACCAATATTGTTTTACCGTAATTCGAAAGATATTCACCAATTATCTTCCAATTATCCCTGACAAACCAACCCGCTCCTAATAATAAGCTATTCCAAAGAAGAGAACTGATAAAAGAGTTTAAAACAGTAGGTATAATTTGGAGTTTGGACATTCCAGCAGTCAACGAGATCACGGACCTGGTACCAGCTAAAAAACGATTGGCAAATACCACACCCTGCCCCCATCGTTTCATCCACTTTTTACCTCTTGCAAAATATTTGTAGTCTATAAAGCGTAAGATAAAATGACTTTCTCGATTCTCATCTATTTGCGTCCCCCATTTATAGCCAAACCAGTACATGGTCATAAATCCAGCAACTGAGGCTACAATAGTGAGACTTAAAATGGGGAAAATTTTAATAATTCCTTCTGCGGCAAGGTATCCACCAAATGCTACTAATACGTCTCCAGGCATTGGAGGGATAATGTTTTCAATATATGCGACCCCAAAAAAGATCAGGTATACTCCAAAAGGAGGTGCCATACTGATCCAATCAACAATATTTTGTACAATCTGATCAACCATTATCAGATTTTTGCTTTGTTAACAGAACAACAGCATAGGCTATAATACCCTCTCCCTTTCCAACAAAGCCCATTTTTTCTGATGTGGTAGCCTTTACTGAAATTTGTTCAATATCCGCCTGAAGATCTTCGGCGATATTTTTTCTCATAGAGTCAATAAATGGTTGCAATTTGGGCTTTTCAGCAACAATCGTAGCATCCAAATTTCCAAGCTCAAACCCATACCTTTTAATAACTTTATAACATTCTCTGAGTAAAATTCGACTATCTGCTCCTTCATATTCTGGAGCCGTGTCCGGATAATGGGAACCAATATCACCGAGTGCCAGAGATCCAAATAAAGCATCTGTTATTGAATGTAAAAGCACATCAGCATCCGAATGTCCTAACAGCCCCATCTCAAATGGAATCTTGACCCCGCCTAATATCAATTCGCGACCTTTGGCAAATTGGTGTACATCATAGCCATTCCCAATTCTTATCATGCTTTTCATGACTCCTTTGCTAAAATCAATTTTGCCATTTCCAAATCAATTGGATAAGTGATCTTAAAATTCTCCTGATCTCCTTTAACCATTTGAACAAGTCCACCAACATTCTCTACTAATGAGGCATCGTCTGTTCCCATAAATCCAGAATCCATCGCAGAACGGTAAGCTTCAATCAATATTTTTTTTCTGAAAATTTGAGGAGTTTGAGCCTGCCAAAGATCAGACCTGTTTGGTGTTGCTGTAACCTTTCCTGTTTTGTCTACTTTCTTTATTGTGTCTTTCGCAGGTATACCAATTACTGCGCCACCTACTTCTGAGGCTACCTTACAACAATTCTGTATCAAAGTTGTTTTTATAAATGGGCGAACAGCATCATGTATAGCAACGATTTCAGCTTCATCAGAAACTTTATGAAGCGCGTTGTATATTGATACTTGTCTCTCGTCCCCTCCCTTTACAACAACAAATTCAACCTTTTCGGGTAACGAGCTTTTCAACTGTTGAACTTTGGGTTGAAGTTCAACAGAACATGCCACCACGACTTGAATGAGATTTGGAAGATGTATAAATCGTGAAAGAGTAATTTCAAGAATTGTTTTACCACCAATCTCGATAAACGGCTTTGGGATATCGCTACCCAGACGAACTCCCGAGCCTGCCGCAGGTATTATTAGCGACAGTTTTTGCATGTTACAGAATTAACATTGCATCACCGAAATCAAACATTCGATAATCGTTCTTCTTGGCTTCCTCATAAGCTTCCATTAAGAAATCATATCCTGCAAAAGCTGCGGCAAGCATGAGTCGCGTAGATTCTGGTTGATGAAAATTTGTGATCAATCCCTCTGTAATCTTAAAATTATAAGGTGGATATATAAATTTATCCGTCCAACCAGTTCCGGCTTTCGACATTCCACTGGCCATAACGCTGGTTTCTATAGACCGTACAGAACTTGATCCAATAGCAATCACCCTGTTTTTCTTCTTTTTTAGCGTCTTATTGATCTTATCTGAAGTATCTTTGGATATAAAATAATTATCTGAGTCCATACGATGCTTAGTCAAATCCTCAACTTCAACATTTCGGAAAATTCCCCATCCTATATGTAAGGTGGTAGGAAGAAATTCTACGCCCTTCTTTTCAATTTTCTCTACTAATTCAGGAGTGAAATGCATTCCAGCCGTTGGCGCTGCTACAGCCCCTCGTTCTGTTGCAAAAATTGTTTGATAACGTTCTTTATCTTCTTCAACAGGCTCCCTCTCTATATATGGAGGAAGTGGCATTTTACCATATTCATCTAACTTGTTATATAATTCCTGATTTGGTCCTTCATATAAAAAACGGATGGTACGGCCTCGAGAGGTGGTATTATCAACCACTTCAGCCATCAATTCATCATCTTCTTCCCCAAAGTATAGTTTATTACCGATCCTGATCTTCCTGGCTGGTTCTACAAGAACATCCCAAAGCATATTTTCAGGCATCAGTTCCCGCAATAGAAAGACCTCTATATCTGCCTCGGTTTTTTCCTTTTTACCATTGAGGCGGGCAGGAAATACTTTTGTATTGTTGTAGATCATAACATCATCTTTACTCACATATTTGTGAATTTCAGAAAATGTAGTATGTTCAATGGTCTTTTCGGCGCGGTTTAGCACCATAAGTTTTGCTGAATCTCTTTTTTTCAGCGGTTCTTCTGGAACGTTATAATCGTCAGTTTCGAATTTAAAATCGGTGAGCTTCATTTAGCTATTTGATATATTTTTCGGTACAGTTGGAAAAGTTGAATAAGATATACTTTTTTTTATGGTAATTCAATGTAAACACGGGGTATCGGATGTTTATTATTAACCCCCAATTGATTATACTTAAAGAAATGCTCTAACGTTGAATTTCAAATTTTGAATGAGCACGCTATGAAGAAATTATTTACGCTGACATCAATATTTTTATTCTTATTTAGTTTACAGCTATCAGCTCAGCTGAGGGCAGATCTACATTCATCTGCTGACTTTACCGGCCCAATTATAAATAAGAACACACCTACGGTACAAAATTGGTTGAATAACTTTTTCCAGAATAATATCACAATGAGCCATTCCTATTCTATGAATTTTGGATCTGTTGCGGGCTCATACCAAAATGTAAATGCTTACACGAATACTATGCGTTTTGCATTTACAGATAATTTAACCGGCCGTTTGGATGTATCTTTTTTACATTCGCCATTTGGAGGATCTGATTTTGTGAACACCGGAAATAACCTGAATGGAGAAATTTTAATCAGAAACGCTGAACTCAACTATAAGGTGGGAGAAAACTCGCACATTCAGCTTCGATATCAACAATTACCGGCTGGTTATGGGTTCTATAATCCTTACAATCGATATAGCCGTTTTGGACATTCCCCTTTCGATCCCTGGTTTTAAGCAGACACTCTTTACTTGATGACTACTGAAAATGGTACAAGTTCTACAAATAATCTGCTTTTAAATACCGCAATTGGTTTTCTAAGTTTATTGCTGTTTATATTGATCGCGGCTCTGTTTACCAGAATTATATATCCCAGAATATTTAATGAGAGAACAGAGTTACAATCCCAACTCATTAGTGAGATTATTCAAATCGAAGTACTTAATGGTTGTGGAGTTTCAGGAATAGCCAACGCATATACCAGTTTATTGCGTAAAAATGGTTTTGATGTAGTAGAAACCGGTAATTTTGAAACGTTTGATGTACAAGAAACCATTATTATATCAAGAAGTGGTGAAATGAGTAATGCTTACCGAGTTGCAAATGCTTTAGGTGTCTCTGAAAAAAATGTGATCCTGGAATCCTCACCTGATTTTTATCTTGATGTAAGTGTTATTATAGGACACGACTTCGAACAATTAAATACAAACTAAATATCTTCTATGACCAACATTAAACAACCAGCTAAAAAACAATTTCAAAATGCCTTTTCGGATGATGCACCGAATTCTAAACAGATGGTTGACATCATTACAGAGGCTCTTTTAAGCCGAAAAGGAAAAGAAATTACTGTGCTGGATGTTTCTGAC
Organism: Gracilimonas sp.; assembly: GCA_031580945.1. Lineage (GTDB taxonomy): Bacteria > Bacteroidota > Rhodothermia > Balneolales > Balneolaceae > Gracilimonas. The sequence continues at coordinate 10,685 of JAVLBT010000063.1, read as the reverse complement.
CTTACCACTCTGACCGATTTCTTTGTAGTTTGCCACGGGACTTCTGATGTTCAAATTAAAGCACTTGCTGATCTTGTAGAGGAAGAAATGCGGGAACAAATTGGCGAAAAAGCCTGGAAAAAAGAAGGTTTGGAAGGCCGTTCTTGGGTCATTCTTGATTTTGTTAATGTGGTTGTTCATATCCTCAGTAAAGAGAAGCGGGATTTTTACGGCATTGAGCGTATGTGGAATGATGCCGAGATCACATATATCGAAGATGAAGACAAAGACTAATTCCATATAAATTGTCTCGCCCCCCTGAAATACTTATTACAGAACCTATTCCCAAAGAAGCTATTTCTTTTTTAGAGGACTATGGAAAAGTAACCGTTGCTTCTAAAGGGACTTATGATACGGAAGAAGCGTTAATAAATAATATTGATAAATTTGACGCACTTCTTTGTATGCTCTCGACTCCAATAACTGAGAGCGTACTGAAAGCTGGAAAAAAACTTAAAGTAGTGGCTAACTTTGCCGTTGGTTATGATAATATTAACGTTAGCGCTGCCCACGATCTCGGAATAAAAATCGCTAACACTCCCGACGTACTAACCGAAGCTTGTGGAGATTATGCAATGGGCTTACTTCTTGCACTTTCCAGAAAGTTCAAGGAGGCTGAGTACTATCTGCGCGACGGGAAATTTACTGGTTGGGAACCCTTAGGGTTTCTTGGAATGGAATTGCGGGAAAGAACTCTGGGTATAATTGGTATGGGACGAATCGGACAGGCCTTTGCGCATCGTGCTAAAGCTTTTGGTATGAAAATCATTTATAAAAACCGAAATCCTTTGGATAAAGAAACTGAGCGAAATCTTGAAGCTGAATTTATTACTACGGTACCGGAACTTCTCAATCAATCTGATGTATTAAGTTTAAATTGTCCCTTAACAGATCAAACGCATCACCTTATTGACGAAGATATGCTTACCCACTTACCTGATCACGCCCTGATCATAAATATATCTCGCGGAGCCGTTATCGATGAATCTGCATTGGCGGAAGCCTTGCATACCAAAAGGATCGGAGGTGCCGCTCTCGATGTTTTTGAAAATGAGCCAGATATTCATCCCCGACTCTTAACAGCTCCCAATACCATGCTTCTGCCTCATATCGCAAGTGCAACTCATAAAACCAGAGAAGCAATAGGGCGACTCGCAGCTGAGGCGATTGCAGGCGTACTTGAAGGAAAACCGGATTCTGAAATCCCCAACTTGATTCGACCTTAATTTAGGCTCATATTCGTTTTTAAACATATGAGCTTAGATTCCTTGAAACCTCACGTAACAAATAAAACCTGGCTGCTTGCTTTTCTTCTGACCTTGTTAGCCCTTGTCTATGGAATTTTTGAGGTATGGACAGAACAAGAACTGATTTCAGAAAAAAAACTTTCTGAAATTTCAAATACTTCCCTTGAAAAAGCACAAAGAAATTTCCACAAATTTGAGAGCCAATTCACTGCAGAAAGTGAAGAAGTGGTGACTTCTGTACAAAATATATTGAATGCCTCTCCAGAGAGAATTCACCAAGTAGTGGAAGAAGCGTCACAAGAATTTGACTTCTGGGGAATTTCCGTTTTCAAGAATGACAGCTTATGGATATGGTCAGGATTTAGCGAAAACGCACATTATAGACCCAACAGCAAGGCATCTGCATCCCTGACTCTTGAAAGAAAAAATAACGTTACTTTTTTTAGTTATAAGTCCTTTTTTACTGATAAAGCACCCGATACAACAGATTATAGTATCATCATTAGAAAGAAGATTGAGCAAAAAAATATCTTGCCTATTGGTAATTCTTCTGAGTTAAAGGCACAGCAATTATTTGTTTCTAATACCTCTTATCCTGTTCGGTTTAGTTTTTTTGATGTTCCGGTTGCAGAGCCAATGCAAAGCGCTACATTATCGACGCAGTCTTCCGATTCTGTAGGCCTTGCATATACAGTACAGGAAGACCTGAATATTTTTCAGGATATGCTGCAAAATCAGTATTTCATTTACCGGGCTATTTTTTATGTATTTATAATCCTGATCTTCACCTTATTCCTGGTATCTATTTCACAAGAATTAGAAACCTGGAAATCACTTCTTCTAAAATTGGTCGCCTTATCCGTCGCATGGCTATTTTTTGTTAATATCGAATATGGTATTGGCTGGGTTCAGGCATTTGATGTTTTGCAGGCTGAAAGTTTCACAACGCTTGAAATACTTATCACCTATTGTATTCACAGCTTTTTTATTTTTCTGTTCTGCCTAATTTGCTACAAGCCCATCATAAAAACGGAGATCAAACAAAAAGACCGGAGTGCTTTTAAACTGGGTATACTCTATTATTTTTTTGGGATAAGCAGTGCTTTGTTGTGCTATTTCTATGTTTTGGAGACCTATACAATAATTCTTCAAACTTCCATTCCTGTGCTTGACCTTGAAGTGCTTCCAAAAGTACCCACCCTTATGTTTTACATTTCCTGTGGCCTCTTTGGAATTTCTTCCTCCGCTCTTTTGATTTTAGTGGGCTGGTTTATTTTGAAATTGCGTATTAATACTTTTTTCCCTCCTCTTGTTTACTCTATACTCGGATTTTTCTCTTGTTTATTAATACTGTGGGTTTCAAATGTTGGTGAGTTTCATTCCGGCTGGATAATCTTTATTGCCGCTATTTTTTATTTAACCATCTTGATCTTCATAACGATCTCACATCTAAACCCAACATTCTTCAAGTTTGCTTCTCAATTAAGATTATTACTTTTATTTACTTACATCACTGTTAGTCTAAGTTATGTAGCAATTTATAAAGGATACTCTGATCGACTGAATAAGCAAATGCACGAAGCTGCTCAACTTTTCATAAGTGAGCAGTCATCTCAGGCAGAACAGATTGCAAGAAGTTTGTTAACCACCCTCGAAAAGTCTTTGTCAGGGCTTAGTCAGGATGACCTAAAAGAGCGACCTGAATTTGTGAATTCCCTATTTACACAGGTTACCCAGCAACAGATCATTTCAGAATGGGAGCGATTTTCAATTTCCACCCAACTAATCAATAACTCTGGTGAAATTATTGGTGAATTTTCTTCGGAGCTTGATTCCCCTGCCTGGACGAATGCATTTAACATGTTTTCCCTGATCATACCTTTTGAGACTGAACAGATCAGATTGCAAAATTTACGTCCCATTATTCGGGAACGTCCACTTAATGAAGTAAATTCGAATTATTCTACATTTCGCCGTGGCTGGATTCCACTTTATGACAATGATCTTAAAAAAATAATCGGGTGGATACTTACTTCGGTGTATATAGAACGTCCTCAGTTTGAGAAACCACTCCGATCCGTTTTAGCGTTTGAGGGTAATAATAAATGGAGTGCTTCTATAAATATCACTGAATATGTAGATGGGCTATCAGGACGAACCAATATCGTGGGGCTTCCTTTGGAACTACCTGCAAATCTTCGTATTTCAAATAAGCTAATCCATAAGATACAACAAAGCGAAGATTCAACTTTCAACCGCATAACTCAATTAGGTGACCTTAAAGTAAGAGAGTTATTTATTGCAGATGCTGAAAATTCGATCATAAGAACTGCTGCCAGACATCCAGGTTTTGACAATCATTTATTTTCTCTAATTCGATTTTTCTTTTCTGTATTTGGTGCGGGGTTACTTGGATTTGGAGTCTTTTTCTGGAAAAGAGAAATCAATATTTTTGGACAAAGTAAGCGTTTTCGAGATCGGCTGATCGATCGCTTTATATTAGCTTCCCTTATTTGCCTGATGGCATTGATGGCAACGACCTATTATGCGATTAGTGATCAAACCCGGGAGGGGGTGCAAGATCTACTTCTAAATAAACTCAGTAACCTCACAGAAGCTATCACTCTTCATGAATCTCGATCGGTTGAACCTTCTCCCATCCCGCTTAATCAATTAAGTACTACGCTGGATACAGATGCCGCTATTTATGATAACCAGAATTTAGCAGTCTCAACAACCAGCCAAATCTATACTCAGCATTTACTTCCGGGGCTTATTCCATGGGATGTGTACCAATCAATTATGCTTGAAGGAAATCGGCAGGTAACACAAAAAGTAACTCTTGGGCAACAACAACTATTAATTGGCTATCAGCCATGGCTCAATAAAAACTCAGAAATTGCTGGAATTGTTTCCATACCTACATTTCTCAATGCTCCTAAATTCAACGAACAATTACTATCCACTACCAGTTATTTAATTGGTTTATATGTGATTATTTTCAGTTTGTTTATTTTAGGAGCTGCACTCATTTCAACTCGTCTCACCTCCCCGTTAGAAGCCATTCGAGAAGGCCTTAGAAGAATAACATCCGGGGACCTTGAAACAACTCTTCCCGTAAAAAGTCAGGATGAAATCGGGGCTCTGACCAGTGCCTACAACGTTATGGTATATCGATTACAAGACCTTCAAGACGAATTGGCCCGCGCAGAACGGGAAGCTGCCTGGAAGGAAATGGCACAGCAGGTAGCCCATGAGATCAAAAACCCCTTAACACCAATGAAGTTAAACCTTCAGCATCTGGAGCGACAGCTAAAAGAGTCAAGGGAAGATTTTGGAGAAATGAAACCAAAGATCGAAACCATTGCCGCTAACCTGATAGAACAGATCGAATCACTTAATAAGATCGCATCTGATTTTTCAAATTTTGCGAAACCCACACAACAGGCCTTTGCGAATGTTGAAATTAATGACCTGGTACAGTCGATAGCATCCCTGTATGAAACTGAAAAAAAGCTCCAGGTCCGAATTAACTTTCATCCCACCAAATTATGGGTTTCAGGTGTAAAGGATGAAATTAGAAGGGCGTTAATTAACCTCGTTAAAAATGCTTCAGAGGCAATCTCAGACCATGGTATTGTGACATTATCAACCTCTATTAAGCAAGAAATGGTTTGCATAGCTGTTGAAGACGATGGTGAGGGCATATCTGTAGAAAATCCTGACCAGATCTTCGTGCCCAATTTTTCTACTAAAAGCAGTGGAACCGGGTTGGGACTGGCTATCACTAAAAAAATTGTTGGTGAACACAATGGGAACATTTATTTTTCATCTGAGGCGGGTGTAGGGACTATCTTTTTTGTAGAGTTGCCTTTACTGGATAGATAAAACTTCCGGTTTTCATAGCTAAACTTTATCACTTTTCCAGTGAATATGTCCGTACCTTTTACGGCCATTATAGCCTATGAAATATTCCAACCAAGAAATAAAAAAAGAAAGTCAGAAATTACTGACCATTGGAAGCCCAATCATTGCTACTCAGCTCATTAGCATGGGACTCAATTTCACTGATACCGTGATGGCAGGAAATTTATCTGCATTAGATTTAGCGGCCGTAGCCATTGGAAATGCCATTTACATGCCCGTTGCCGTTTTCTGTATGGCCACTCTTATTGCCATTAACCCGGTAGTTTCGCAGTTTTTGGGTGCGCGCAAATTTGATGAAATCGGCAAAAGTGCCCGCCAGCTGTTTTGGCTCATTTTAATGCTATCCATTCCGGCTTTTTTCTTACTAAGAAATCTTGATCTTGTAATGATATGGATGAATGTAACTCCGGAAATCATACCCATTGCTGACGGGTATTTAAACGCGGTATCATGGGGTATCTTACCCTTGTTAATATATGCAGGTGTCCGATATTTCAGCGAAGGTTTATCTGTAACTAAACCAGCCATGTTTGTTGCTTCAGGAGCTTTGATCATCAATATTGGAGCAAACTATGTTTTAATGTATGGTAAACTTGGATTTCCGCAACTCGGTGCAATCGGAACCGGCTATGCAACTGCTATTGTTAGCTTTTTTGCTGCGGTAGCTTTTGTGACTTTTACTGCAAAATTCAAACCATTCAAAAGATTCAATATTTTTGAACGAACCAAAGGGCCCGAGTGGAAATACATTAGTGAGCTCATTAAAGTTGGTGTACCCAATGGAATTAGCTCCTCTATGGAAGTACTGCTTTTTGCAACTGTCAGCCTTCTGATGGGAACATTAAGTGTAAAAGCAGCTGCTGCGCATCAGATCGCAATCAACGTGGCTGCTACCATGTTTATGATTCCTTTTGGGCTTTCCCTTGCAATTTCACAAAGAGTGGGTTTTTCAATTGGCCAGGGTTCTCTGGAAAAAGCCAGGTTCCGAGGGTTCATCGGTATTCTGATATGTGCGGGTGTTATGACTTTTACTGCTTTCTTATTATTTCTCTTTCCCGAATTTATTATCAGCATCTACACGGATGACCCTGAAGTTACCTTAGTAGCAGTTTCATTGCTATTTATGGCAGCAGTTTTCCAAATTTCTGACGGACTACAAGTAGGAGGCTTTGGTGCCCTTAGAGGACTGAAAGATACCAGAGTACCCATGTTTGTCAATTTTATTTCATACTGGATCATAGGATTTCCTGTGGGGTATTTTTTAGGCATCTATATCGATTATGGTCCTGAAGGACTTTGGATTGGTTTGATCTGTGGATTAACTGTTGCTGCTGTTTTGCATAATTATCGTTTCAACAAACTTACAAAAGCTGAATCGGGATTGGACTATTAATAAATAATGCGGGCATGGTCAAGACTACCGAAATGTTCCCGGGTTTGGTTTACTTTATATAAGTCCACCAACATCATTCAAGTAAGCCTTTTTACTGAATGAAGTTATCAGGTAAAAGGTTTTGTAAATAACTATAAATCGTTATTCTATTGCATGGGAATCTTCGTTCACGATATTGCCACCTCAGTTCCGCCACACCATTCTGATCAGCAGCATATCAGGGAGGTTATGAAAGAGCATGTAGGTTCAGATAGAAAATCTCAGGCTATCATTCATCAGATCTATAAACGGTCGGGAATAAAAAAACGTCATTCAGTCGTAGAAGATTTCACACCTAATCAGGAAGGTGAACTATTTTTTAATGGACAAATAAAAAAAGCACCTGGTACATTTGCCAGAAACTCGATCTATGAACGCGAATCTAAGAAATTATTCGTGGATGTAGCCAGAAAACTATTAGCTGATAATACCCATATTTCTTCAGAAGAGATCACTCACGTGATTACTGTTTCTTGTACTGGTTTTTTTGCTCCGGGTCCTGATTTCGAAATCGTGAAAGCTCTCGGGCTAAAACCTGCCACTGAACGATTTCATATTGGGTTCATGGGGTGTTATGCTGCTTTTCCCGCCCTTAAGATGGCCGAATCATTTTGCAAGGCAGATTCAGAGGCTACCGTACTATTGGTGAGTGCAGAACTGTGTACCATTCACTTTCAGTTCAACAATGAGATAGATAACCTATTATCAGGTTCGGTTTTTGCAGATGGAGCTGCAGGAATGTTGATCTCATCTGAGGCTCCTAAAAAAAAGGCACTGGAAATCCAACAGTTTGCATCCACATTGGCATTTAAAGGGGAAAAAGATATGGCCTGGACCATTGGTGATCACGGTTTTGAAATGGTCCTTTCAACCTATGTTCCCGATATTATCCGTGAAAATTTACATTCTGTACTTCAACCAATTTATGATCAATATGGCCTTAAGACATCAGGTATTGATTACTGGGCCGTTCACCCCGGTGGCCGTTCTATACTTGATAAAGTAGAGAACTCACTTGAACTTCAACCTCAACAAATTGAAGCTTCCCGAAAAACATTATCGGATTTTGGTAATATGAGTAGTGCCACCATTTTATTCGTGATGAAAGAATTGCTTCAGTCTGATCTTTCACATGGTAATAAGATTATTTCAATGGCTTTTGGCCCCGGCCTAACGATTGAGAGTGGCCTTTTCACTGTTTACAACCCTTCCTGAGATGCCCGTAGTATTGTCTGAGCGACAACCGGATTTAACTGAGATCATGGATCGTAAAGATTGTGATCCGTTACTCCTTGAAAATACCTATCGTCAATTTGAAACGATCAATCTGTTACTGTCCGGATGGAAAAATATCTACCGAAAGGAAATTAAACCTATGCTGAAAGAAGGTGAATCGTATTCGCTGCTGGATATTGGCTTTGGAGGTGGGGATGTGCCAACAAAGTTGGCCAAATGGGCACAGGCTGATGGTTTTGATCTTACCATCACGGCCATTGAAATGGATGTAAGGGCCTTAATATTTGCGAATCAATACAGAGACGGATCGCCCGTAAATTTTAAATTCATGTCTTCTTCTTCAATATTGGATCAGGGCTTGAAGTTTGATTTTGTAATTTCAAATCACCTGCTTCATCATCTCAATGCTGTTCAAACGGAGAGTATACTCCATGAGGCCGAACAACTTGCCACTACAAAAGTAATTTTCAGTGACATTCGGCGCAGTGATCTTGGCTATTTGCTTTTTTCTACTTTTACGCCTCTCCTGTTTAGGAATTCGTTTATTGTAAAAGATGGTTTAACGTCTATTAAGCGAAGCTATATCGCCTCAGAACTCAGAGCTGTTATCCCTTCAGCATGGATCGTGAAAAAGAAGTTTCCATTCCGTTTATTACTCATACATGAAAAATAGCACATCCGAAATACCTGTACTCATTGTTGGAGGAGGCCCTGTTGGACTATTTTTAGCCATCGCACTTTTAAGGGAGGGTATTCGCTGTAAAGTACTTGAAAAAAGAATAGAACGAATCGCAGATTCCAGGTCTCTTGGTATTCATCCCGTTTCACTTGAACTATTTGATGAACTTGGAATTACTGCTCCCTTCCTTAAATCAGGTTTAAAAATAAAAAAAGGGATAGCTTTTGCTAATTCTAAAAAATTAGGTGAAATCCAATTCACAAATTGCCCCGGCCCACATAATTATATTCTTGCCTGTCCCCAAAATGTGACTGAGAATATATTGCGGGATGAGCTTACCAACCTAAATAGTACAGCGCTCATCACTGATGCCGAGTTTATTCGTTTTGAAGAAACTGAAAGTATGGTGGATACTTATTACTCCATTCAGGGGAACGTAAAGAAGATTAAAAGTCAGTTTTTAATTGGATGTGATGGCAAAAATAGTCAGGTTCGGAAATCTGCCTCTATCCATTATTCCGGGAAGCGTTATCCTGACACTTACATAATGGGTGATTTTGAGGATACAACTTCATTTAATGATGATGCTGCTGTTTTTCTGACCAAAGAAGGTTTAATAGAGTGCTTTCCCCTTCCAAACGGTATGCGTCGGTGGGTCGTTAAAACGGATGATTATATTTCAGACCCGACCGAAAATAACTTAGCTTCACTTGTACAATCAAGAATTGGCTATAATCTTTTTAGCATTCCACACACCATGTTGAGCAGTTTTGGTGTACAACATTTGATGGCCGAAACGTATGCAAAAGGCCGAATTTTATTAGCAGGTGACTCAGCTCATGTAGTTAGTCCAATTGGAGGACAGGGAATGAATCTGGGTTGGCTGGATGCATGGGAATTAGTGCAGATACTGAGATCCACAAGATCTCCACAAGATTTTCAGCGCTATTCAAAACAGCAACAATTGATCACAAAAAAAGTAGCCCGCCGCGCAGAGGTAAATATGCGTTTAGGCAGAGCTGTTCGTTTACCATATATAAAAGAAGGAATAATTCAGGCTCTTCTTTTGTCTCCATTACAACAAAAGATCGCAGAATTATTTACCATGAGAGGACTCAGTAATTGGTGGTTTTAAACCGGAAAAGAAATCAGGCAGGTTGAGCCGATATCTGGATTCTGGGTGTATGTGATTTCACCATCAAGCTTATCGACCAGTGATTGTATGATGTATTGCCCGTTGGGCTTTCCGCGATCAATTGATGGCTCATCTCCCTTAAATCCAACGCCGTCATCAGTAACTATAAGCACGATCTTATTTCTCTTCGTCTGTTTGAGACTAATAATTACGTCTCCATGATCTTTCTTTACAAATGCATGTTTGAAAGCATTGATCAATAATTCGTTCAGAATCAGCCCACAAAACATACTTCGGTTGCTATCCAACTTAACTTCTTCGAAACGAGTTACGATATTAATTTCTTTATTGGGCGAACTAAATATGTTTTCAACATAATGGGCTATGGCAACCAGATATTTTGAGAGTTCCATCTTTTTTTCATCCGGCTTATCGTAAAGAAGTGAGTGAGCTTCTGCAACAGATCGTATCCTTGAACTTGTTGCCGCTAAAATGTTTTTCGAGTTTTTGTCATTGATATCATCAATCTCAATATCAATTAGGCCACTTATAATCGCCAAGTTATTTTTTAGGCGATGATGAACTTCTGTGATCTGGGTATTTCGGTCGTGGAGTTCTCTTTCTAATTTATCGTAGGCTTTAGATCTTTCGATGGCAGTTGCAACATGAAGGGCCAGGGACTCAAAAACAGGAACATCGTCATTCACAAAATCTTGCCCTTCTTTTTTATTGATAGCCTGCAAAACACCAAAGGCTTGACCTTCAGAATTCTGAAGCGGTACGCATATAATATTTCGCGTGGTAAACCCAGTCGACAGATCTTTCCAGAAAATATCGCTTTCTACCACATCATTTGAAATAAAAGGCTGGTTGTACGATATAACCCACCCACCAATTCCTTTGCTTTTTGGAACAGACATTCCCATGATCTCTTCTTTAACGGGTCCGGTGGGTATACTAACGTTAAGGTCGCCAGTAGATTCATCCAGC
>JAVLBT010000062.1:0-15234 GCA_031580945.1 Gracilimonas sp. | reverse complement strand
GGGAGTAACACTATGGGAAGGGCCGTGCCTGGCATCTGCAGGAAAAGCAGCAGTAGTGTAATCCTCATGAATTTTCCGGTTATCAGCCCCAGGCCAATCAACGTTTCCTAGCCTGCAAGAACCGGAATAAAAAGGTCAGGAGATACAAAGTAAACGGTATTTCGAACAAGCTCTTCGGCGGGACTCAGACCGGGAAAGAATTTTAACATCCCAAACCAAATAAATATAATTCCGAGCCCAATCCGCAAAACCGTAATGCCGGTTCTGGCCATCCAGTTACTGATGGTTCGGTCAATTTTATCGAAGTAGGTCAGTGCAATTCGATCTTCAAAGCTCTCTTTTTTCATAAATTTACGTGTGAAATTTTATGGATTATACAGGATCTTAAGTAACAAATCGGTCCGAGAAATCGTGCATTCATTTCTCTAATCCTTCAGATTATAATCTTGTTCCGTTGCTCCATATTGGAGCCAGTTTTATTCAATTCTCTTCAATCAGAGCTTCCTTCTTATGTTTGGGAAACTGCTTGATCTCATACTCACGGCTGCATGCTTCAGATTGATTGGGATGCGGTTCCACAAAAACAATTTCTTTCGGAGTATGGGCTTTCAAGTATTTTGCCCCTTTGCCTTGAATATGCTGATTCCAGCGACGGATCAGATGATTCGTACACCCGGTATAAATGCTGCCATTGACACAGCGAATCATGTATACAACCCAATTCTGTTGCATAATAAACCTATCTGTTTTTTCAGTATTACTAATGTAAATTTTAGTAGCTATGATGATCTGCCACATACTACTGAATTCGGTTGTTTTCGGCAATGCTGGTATTGTCTGTCATTGCCTAAATTTAAAAACAAAAGACCTGTGAGGTTTTAGAAATCTGACAGGTCTTGATACTACTACAAAAAACTCATTTACCAATTTCAGCCAATGCTTTTTTCACCTGCTCCACATCCTCATCAGTGATCTGAAAATGAAAAGTTGCCCGAATGGTATTGGGGCCGAAGGGAATCACTTGAATGCCTTTTCCAGCAAGCTTGGCTATCACATTTTCGGCAGATTCATTCACGGTATCGAACAACAGGATATTGGTTTGTAGCTTATTCATATCCACAGCAAGGTGTTTACTGTCAAAGATCACACGGGCTACTTCTTTGGCACGACGGTGGTCTTGGGTAAGTTTATCCCAGTTGTGTTCGAGGGCATAATCGGCGGCCGCGGCGAGCAGTCCTACTTGTCGCATCCCCCCGCCCCACATTTTTCGAAAGCGACGTGCTTTGGCTATTCGTTCTTTGGATGAAAGCAGCATGGAACCGACCGGTGCTCCCAATCCTTTGGAAAAACAAACCGAGATGGTATCCGCAATATCACCAAAAAACTCTGGATCTGTATCGGTTGCTGTCATTGCGTTCCAGATCCTTGCTCCATCAAGATGTATATACAATTCTTCCTGATCTGCAAATGCTTTAATGGCTCTCAACTCCTCTTCTGAATAACACACACCTCCGCCTTTATTCGTAGAATTTTCCAGGCAAATGACTTTTGTTCGGGGTTCCCAATCAAAATGGCCGCGTTTGGTATGTTCCAATAAGGTAGGGTTTAACTTTCCATCAACACCGTGCAAAGTACGAACCTGAACTCCCGATAATGAAGAAGCAGCTCCGGTTTCATAATTGAAAATATGGCCTTTTTCATCGATCAGGATCTCATCCCCGGGCTCGGTTAATACTTTTACTCCCAATTGGTTACTCATGGTTCCACTGGGTACAAATAATCCTGCTTCCATCCCGAACATTTGAGCAACTTTATTTTGAAATTGGTTTACAGTTTCATCTTCTCCAAACACATCATCTCCAACATTGGCTTGCATCATACGGTCGAGCATTTCGGGTGTTGGGCGGGTGATGGTATCACTTCTTAAATCAATCATAGAAATCATTTTGCTTTTTCATTACGATGGAATATAATCAATACCTCAAGCGATGCTAAGTTGTACACTCATTCATCATGAAAAAATTGTTTAAAACAGTCTACACTCTTATGGTTTACTGCCGGAGGTTTTGCCGGTGAAGATCGAAGCCAAATATGATATAATAATTGCTGGTGGAGGACTTTCGGGGCTCAGCCTTGCCTGGTATTTGGCACGAGGCGGATATAAGGGTGAAGTATTAGTAGTGGATTCGACTTTTGCCCCTCATAACGACAAAACCTGGTGTTTTTGGACCAAAAGCGACCCTCCCTTTAAAGAGATTGTTTATAAAAGGTGGAAGAAAACATGGGTCTCGGTACTGGATTACAGCACATTTCGTTACCTGCATGAATTTACGTATTACTGTATTCGTAGTGGAGATTTCAGGGAATATGTACTTCGTGAGCTTAGAAAGCATAAAAATTTTGAGCTGTTGGAAGAGAATATTCTTGATTTTTCATCCAACAAAAAAAAGGCCGTTCTGCTAACAAAAGGGGGAGACTCCTACCTTGCGAATCATATCTTCCAGAGCGTAATGAAGCCAAAAGATCTAAAAGAAAGTGATATAAAGTATCCGCTTCTGCAACATTTTTTGGGATGGGAGATCAAAGTTGAAGAACCTTCCTTCGATCCTGAAACATTTACTATCATGGATTTTGATAATGATTTTTCGCCCGGGGTCGGATTTATGTATGTACTTCCCTATTCCCGACATAATGCCTTGTTTGAGTTCACCGTCTTCTCTGGAAAGAAGCTCCCCAAAAAAGAGTATAAAAAGAAGATCCGCAATTACCTATACCATACTTATGGATTAGATAAGGAGCATTATAAAATTACTCGGAAAGAGTTTGGAGTGATTCCCATGCAGGACTGGCCGCATATTCCTTTCTATGAAAACAATGTCATGAATCTTGGTGCAGTGGGTGGGCAAACCAAGCCAAGCACCGGGTATACGTTTTCCCGCATTCAAAATTACACTCAACAACTTGCACAAAATTTGATACAGGGCTTTGAACCGCTGCCTCCCCAACCCTCCAAGTTCAAATATCGGTACTACGATCTTCTTTTATTACATGTGCTTTCAAACTCCACCGAGGAGAGCCTTCGGATCTTTAAGTCACTTTACAAGAATAATACCTTAGATGACCTTTTCCTTTTTTTAGGGGAAGACACTACCTTTTGGCAAGACCTGAAGATCATGAATTCAGTCCCTTACACTCCCTTTTTAAAAGCCTTGGCGCATAACTTGAAACGATAACATATTGCCTCACATTGTAATAGGTGAATTCGAAAGGAAAATTCATCAAGATTATGCAAGAAGAGACATTAAATAATTATTCAACAGATTTATATACACTTATTAAGCATACCCATAAAGCCGTAAAAACACAGCAAACATCCAGTAAGCTTACCAAAAAAAAAGCCAGTAATCTTCTTCACGATATTGATTTGACTTTATCAAGCCAAATAGCAGCCTTTGATGGTATGGATGACCTACTAAATGATGGTGCCAAAAGTACGATCAAAGAATCTTTTGCTGCCTTTACAGGAGCAATTGCCGGGGCGCTCGATACCCAGCGAAGCGATGCTGTATCAAAAATGCTGCGGGATGATTACACCGCACTAAGTATGATCGCAACCGGTTATACCATGTTGCATACAGCAGCATTGGGGGCTAAAAACCAGGAGTTAGCTGATTTCACACAAAATAGCCTGACTAAAATTGCGGGCCTCATCACTCAAACAAGCGAGGTGATTCCACATATTGTAGCTGATGAACTTGAGATTACTGATGTGGCTGATCAAGCCGAGGAAAACACTCAAAATTCCTGGAAACCAGAAAACTTCCTGGAAGAGGCATAGTATTTTTTGAGATAATTAATCGCGAAGCCCTGCCGTATGGCGGGGCTTTTTTTATGAGCTGAATAAAAATTGGGAAAGCATCGCGGTGACGGCAGTATCAGCTCTAAGCCTGTTTTTACCCAGAGATATGAAATCCGAGCCTTTTCCTTTACAAAGATCGATCTCCCGTTCTGAAAATCCTCCTTCTGGACCTACCAATAACAAATTTTCTTTTTGAGGCAACGCTTTAGGTTGAACCGGCCGCTCCGTAATATGCGCCGTGATCAAATGATGATTTGGGTACTGTTTAAGTACCTCATCCAAAGAATCGAGAATTACGATTTCCGGTAACCATTTTCTTTTGCTTTGTTTAAATGCGCTAACAGCAATGGACTGCAAACGGCTTTCGTTAATTCGGGAACGCTCGGAATGATCGGCATCAAAAATACAGATCTGCCAGGCATCAAGCTCTACGGCCTTTTCGACCGCAAATTCCAGCCGGTCTCTTTTCTTAATAGCGCCGAAAGCGATAACTTTTTTAGTAGCGGGCTCAGTCTCAAATTGGGTGTTCTGAATTTCAGCAAGAACAGCGTTTTTTGTAGCTGTAAGCACGATAGTTTTATAGAGATTCCCTTTGCCATCTGAAGCATAGAGTTCATCACCTGGTTCAAACCGAAGCACTTTAGAAGCATGCCGGGCTTCCTGACCGGTGAGTTCTAATCTTCCAGCAACTATATTTTTAGGATCTGTGTAAAAAACGTTATCCATGAATCAGCCATTATCTTTTACTGCAAACAGCGCAGAGAATTCGCAAAATACGCAATGTTTATAATAAGTTATTCCAAATCCGCAGCATCTAACTCAGCGTAACTTAGATCAACTTCAATGTTCCTTCTTCGATGTTGAATGTTCGATATTCTTATAAAATGCTCCGGGTTCGAATTTGGTTTCACCGGTTTTCAGCATCAATTCAACATAAGGAATGCATAATCCACAACTGCAGCTGCAATAGTTATCAGCTTGAAGTTCTTCTACAGAATCATAGCCATGCCCTCCCGCATATTCTTTGATCTCCTCAAAGTTGCGTTCATGGCAAATGCATTTTGAAACCTTAAATCGGCTCATACTTACTGCTGAAAATGTTTACCGAGTTTCAGTTCCTGCCCCTGATAGTTACTTTCGATCTCTTCCCCATATACAAATTCCGGATGTTCCGCATTAGGTTCAAACTGCATACTAAACATTGTTTGTCCATCTTCGATCATAAACGGCACATCATGAGATCTGACTTCAAGAACTGCGCGGGCCCCTTTGTCTTCCACAGAGCCTCCAAAACCACTGTCAAAGAAACCGGCATAGTGGGTCCTTAACTCACCGGATCCCGTATCATACGCCATCATTTCACACGCCAGGTTTGCCGGCACTCGTATCCGCTCTTTTGATGCAAAGATATAAAAAGCCTCCGGTTCCAAAATAAGTTGATGCTGCGGCTGGGCGTAAATGGGTTCCCAGAATTCGCTCACTGCATAATGGCCAATTTTCTCAAGGTCAATATAATTGTTATGCTTCTTGGCTTTATATCCGATCACTTCACCGTCTTGTCCCTTTAAATTCACGCTCATGAATAAACCTTGCTTAACCTTGATCTTCTCCATCGATACTGGTTTTTCATCCTCATTGAATAACAACGGATCTGAACTATGCACCCGAAGAAGATCCTGGTCCGAAAGTACTTCAAAACCATGCCTGACCCGCAACTGATTTAGCCGCTGGCCCGTTTTTACTTTAATGGAAAAGGATTTGGGAACTACCTCTAAATACAGCCCTCCTTTGTAGCCCGGAGTGATTTCCTCAAAGCGATGTGAATAATCGGTAATAACTCGGGTAAATACATCCAGTCTTCCCGTTGAGCTTTTGGGATTTGCCTTCGCGGAAAGGGTTTCAATACTTCCAAGCTTCACTTCACTAACATCCTCATTACCATTGAAAAGGCCTTTTTGGATGGTATGGTTGGATTCAGGGAGACTTAAACTTTCCAATAATGGTATGATATACACACAATTTTCTTCTAACACGGCGCCTTCGGTAATTGGCAGTTCATACATCTTCAATCGTTCTACTTTCTCCTGTACGGTTTCGTTTTCCGGGAGAAAGCTGCATCGAACGCGATAGGCAATTTCACCAAGCCGGAGGTCTATAGAATTAGGTTGGAACTGGTCGTCCAGGATGGGATAATCTTTATGTGATCTTATGATACCGAGTTCTTTTAATAACCGAAGTTTTTGAACCGGTAGAATCCCCTTAGTGCGTAGCTGAACTTCTTTTAACGTATCTGACATGGTGAATTTTCTGCTTAATTACATTAGAAGATAACGAGGCATGTGCAATATTCAATACGCAATATTTGATTTTGAATCGTTCGGCGATCTATTGACAGCCAAAGGAGTACAAACGGCTCATAGATGGCACCCCAAATTCTTATTACGTAAGTTTAATCTTAAAAAAAGAGCTAAACAGTCTAAGGAATAGCCATGATGATCAATCCCCAAAGATTTGAATCAAAATAGAGTCATACAAACAGCTATTGATGCCTGTAAAGCAATAAGAGTTCGGGCATATACCACGAATTGACGGCCCATACCCTCCAATGAACTCCTGAATCAAGCTTTGGTTGAAAATTGCAGTGGAATTGATAAACATTTCTTCAATTACGGCAGCAAAAAGGCTTTATCAGGCTGAATAATATTGAACCATGTACAAAAATGATTATGTGGTTTCTGCACTGTTGAAGTCGATCAACATCTTGTAGGCTTCTAAGACTCCCAGGGTTGCTTCTCCAACTTCGTGGTCTACCACTTTTTTTACGAATGAGGCTGCATTTTGAGGCGCAAATGATCTTCCCACTATTTTAAGCCCGGGAATATCACCACTACTATCTCCGATATAAGCCGTTTCCTCTAAATCTAACTCAAGGTCTTCGCTGAGATGTGTAATACCGATTCCTTTGTTCGCCTTTTTCAAGATCACATTTACAGAGATCTCAGTTGCATGGATTTCAAACATGGGAAACCGTTTAGGTACAAAATTCAAAAGTTCATCATGCATTTTTTTTACTTTGGCCGGATCTGGATTAACAAGACCGGCATCGGTGTATTTAGCAAATTCCGGGTAAGTCCCTTCGTAATTTTTGATCAGTACATTTTCGATCCAGTCTTTGATCTCTAATACGGCTTCCCGGGCGTCTTCATCAAAATGAGGATTCCACGTTATTTCGTTGGTTTTAATATCGTACATACCGCCACCGCTTTCAAAAACTACCGGTACTTCTACATCAAGCCACTGCCCTACTGCTTCAACATATGGAAATGGCCTGCCTGAACAAATGGTAAGTGCGGGAATAGTTTCGTTGGTTCTGCTTTCCTGGTTGAGTTTTCTGATCTCCGAAATATGTTCCCAATTTGGTGTTTTAAAGGGATGCGAAATACAGCCATCCAGGTCTGTGATGAATAGTTTGATCATGTGTTAGGTATTCTGAGATTACCAAGCCGTTTTTTCATAAAACCGGCCCGGAGTGATTCAAAAAATGAAGTTTTGATTAGGTTGATCCAATACAATTCAATGCTATCGCCCGAAGTCGTCCTCAAGCCGAACGATGTCTTCTTCGTTTGAAGGATTCTCAGCGTCTACATGTTGCCATATTTCTGCAATGATTCCCCAGTTTTCAAGGCCAACTAAACGATGTCGTTCGCCCTGCTCCAGGGTAATAAGTTCTCCCGCCTGATATTCTTGTACCGGTCCCTGTTTATCCGACTTACTCCTGATGACCCCAACAGGGCCTTCAACTACCTGCCACATTTCTGCCCGCCGATAGTGGTATTGCCAGGATAATCTTTTGTCCGGTTCAACCAGTAAAATTTTAGGGCTGAGTTTTCCTGAGATGTTGACATCACTCATGGTTACATCCGTAAAATATTGTTCTATAAATTTCTGAGCCTGCTTTTCATCAATTACAAAAAATCCTCCCCACGGCCGTGTTAGGTCCTGGTCCTGAATCTCAAACCCCTGTTCCGTTAGGGTTTCCCGAATTTGATTCGCTAATTTTTCTTTTTGTGACATTTCTTTGATTCCTATTGACGTTTACAAGAATTTAATTGCTTAATTTTCAGATTTATATGACGGGATGAGTGAAGCTATGACCAGACAAAATAAAGCCAACACTGCCATCCACTGATACTGATTTTTATAATCAGCGTATTCCTGGCTGGCAAATTCTCCTTTTTCCAGGTCATCCATACGGGCTAAAAACGAATCAATGCCTTCGTTTCCTCTTCGTATGGAATAATATTCTCCATTTCCTGAACTGGCAATTTCTCTCAGAGTTTGGCTTTGCAGTTTTGTGGTTACAACCCGGCCGTTGTTATCCCGTTTATATCCAATTAATTGGTTTGAATTTTCTTCATATAGTGGAATGGTTGTTCCCTCACTTGTTCCAATTCCAATGGTATACACCTTTATATCATTATCAATGAGCTCTTGAAGAGCTTCATCATAAGATTGCCCGTGGTCCTCACCATCCGACATAATTAGCAACACCTTTGTGGCATCCGACTCATTATCCTCCAGTGCTGCAAAAGCGTCTAAAGCGGTTGTCATTGCTGCGTTAAAATCAGTGGCAGAACTGGGCATTTGGTCCGTATCTGCAATTTCCAGGAAAAGCCGGAGTGCGGAATAGTCAAGCGTCATGGGGCTCTGCAGGTAAGCTTCACCCGTAAAAACGATCAACCCAACCCTGTCGCCTTGTAAACGCTCGATCAGGCGATTGATCTCAAATTTAGCTTTTTCGAGGCGGCTGGGACGAACATCTTCAGCTTTCATACTTGCTGAAAGGTCCAGGGCAACAAGCATATCAATACCCTGTCTTTTTATTTCACGAACTTCGGTCCCTATTTTAGGGCCTGCAAGGGCAATTATAAGGAACAGCAAACCTGCAAATGTAGCTATCGATTTAAGACGGTTTCCCAATGGCCAATAGCCGGTTCTAAGCGTATTAAATAGTTCAGAGCTGAAATACTTTTCTTTCTTAGCCTGAATTTGCTTACGCTTCCACCATGCCAGCAAAATAAGCACCGGAATCAGCACTAAAAGCCACAAAAATGTTGAATTTTCCCAGATCATAAAAAATTGTTTAGATCAATAAGATAGAAATTTATAAGGCTTTATTGCAGTAAGATTATCAAAATTAAGTACTCCCATTTCCTGATGTTTAGCTGTTGGAGCTTTTCACTGCCTGAATAACGGTATCTGCTACCTCTTCGATCTCACCATCGGATAATTCCGGAAATATAGGCAGGGAGAGGGCTTGCTTACTTGCACAGTGTGATACCGGGCAGTCCTTGGGTTCGTAACCCAAATAAGCAAAACACTCTTGTTCATGCAATGGAATCGGATAATAGACCGAGTGTCCGATCTCTTTTTCTTTTAAAGCTTCCACCAGGGAATTTCTTTGTCGGGTTCTAATGGTGTACTGATGATAAATATGTCGCCCGTTTGCCTTAGGGTCACCTGTTGTTTCTTTGGGCGTTATAATTTTGGCTGCATCTAATGTACATCCCTGACCGCCCATGGCTGTACAAGCACCGGAACAGTCCGATAGCTCTGTAACAATGCCCGCTTGTTCAAAAAGACGGTTATATGTTTGTGCAATTTGCCGCCGTTTATCTGACCATTCATCCAGATACTTTAATTTCACTGAAAGCACGGCCGCCTGAATGGTATCAAGTCGGCTATTGATCCCGACCAGGCTGTGATGATATTTAGGATTTGCGCCATGTAAACGAAGGATGTCTGTTTTTTGGGCTAAAGCTTGATCCTTTACGGTCACCAGGCCTGCATCCCCAAAAGCCCCCAGGTTTTTACTTGGAAAGAAACTAAAGCACCCAAAATCTCCTACACTTCCGGCTTTAGTCCCTTTATACTTTGCCCCAATCGCTTGTGCGGCATCCTCAATCACGGCTAATCCATTTTCCTTTGCGATCTTCCGGATCGGATCCATATCCGCCATCTGTCCATAAAGGTGAACAGGAATAATTGCTTTAATACGATCTGGATCTGGGTTTAGTTTTTTATATACGGGGTGCTCGCCCTCCAAAAATTGTTCTACTTGCCTCGGATCGAGGTTGAATGAATCTTTTTCAATATCAAGAAAGATGGGAATTCCACCAATCCGGGAAATAGCGCCGGCAGTAGCAAAAAAAGTGAAGGGGGAAGTGATCACATAATCACCGGGTTGAAGGTCAATAGCCATGAGTGCTAATAAAAGAGCATCGGAGCCTGAAGCACATCCATAGGCAAAATTTGATTCGCAGTAGCTGCCAACTTCTTCTTCAAACTTCCTTACTTCATCCCCCATAATGAAGTACTGACTTTCCAAAACCTGATCTATGGCTTTTTTAATCTCAGGTTTTATAGTTTCGTATTGTCGGTTTAGGTCAAGTAAGGGTATCGGCATAGATTTTTATATAACTTCTTCGCATTTAGAATAACAAGAAGCTTCTGTTAAAGCTACTACAAATATTGGTTTTTTGGCCTTCTTCGGATATCAATCTCAAATTAAATATTAACTTGAAATATCTGACATTTCATTTACGGTTCCGCAAAAGAAGATGATTTAGCACCTATTTTTTTGATGCGGCTTTATAGATCTGCTCTATAATATTCACCACTTTCATTCCCTCAAAAGCATTGGCTGTCGCTTCACTTTTACCATGTAAGGTTTCAACCACATTTTCGATCACATAATGATGATTTGCGGCACTGCCTTTGAATGGACCATAATCATTGGGCGGGTTGGTCTTTTCTAAAAGGGGCATTTCATAATCTTCGATATGACAGTATTCAACTTCGTTCATATACTGTCCTCCAACTTTAAAACTCCCTTTTGTTCCGATAACGGTGATGGAACTTTCCATATTTTTGTCCCAGCAGGACGTAGAGTAATTTATGCTGCCCATTCCCCCCTTAACAAATTCAAACTGTGCAAAACCGGAATCATCGAAATCTTTAAGGTCAGGATGAGTGAAATTTTTAACCATTGCTTCAGGATTTTTGATGTCGCCAAAAACCCAAAACATCAGGTCCACAAAATGACTGAATTGTGTATATAAAGCGCCTCCATCCAGATCTTTGGTTCCCTTCCACGTTGTATTGCCGTAGTATCGGTCATCGCGGTTCCAGTAGCAATTTACCTGCACCATCAGAACCTCTCCAATCCGCTTTTCATCCGTAATTTTTTTCATCCAAACAGATGGCGGACTATACCTGTTTTGTTTCACCACAAAAACTCGTTTGCCGGAGGCTTCCTGGGCTCCAATCACTTCCAAACATCCTTCCTTGGTAAGTCCCATGGGTTTTTCAATGACGACATGATAACCGGCATTCAATAGTTTGACGGCATAATCAGTATGAAAGCCATTTGGGGTGCAGATATTGACAACATCACTTTTGCCTGCATCCTGTTCTATAAAAGTGTCAATAGATGAGTACTTGATGGCATCAATTCCAAGCTTAGATAGATCTTTGAATTGTTCTTTTTCGACGTCTGTCACCGATAGCAATACCGAATATTTGTACTCCTGAATGATCTTGGCATGGCGTTTACCTATCCGGCCAAAGCCAATCACCGAAAATTTAATTGAATTCATAAAATGGTAGTTAATTCAGATGTAAAAGTAGCGAAATTGAGAGCTATAAACCACGAGCAGTTTCCTGTTTCCCCCGTTGATCAGTTCCCGGGAGCGATACTGCTTGCAGTCTCTGTAGCTATTGATTAGTTATTACCGAAAAGATCCCTTGTATATACTTTTTCCTTTACATCTTTAATTTCATCGACCATTCTGTTGGCCACGATCACTTCTGACCGTTTCTTGAATTCATCCAGATCGCGAATAACTTCAGAGTGATAGAATTCATCCTGATCTAAGTACGGCTCATACACGATTACATCAATTCCCTTTGCCTTGATGCGCTTCATGATCCCCTGAATTGCACTTTGCCGGAAGTTATCTGAACCTTGCTTCATCACCAGGCGATAAACGCCCACAACTTTCGGATCATTTTTCCAAATTTGGCGGGCTACAAAGTCTTTACGGGTAGTATTGGCATCTACAATCGCCTTGATGAGATTATTTGGCACATCTTCAAAGTTTGCCAATAACTGCTTTGTATCTTTAGGAAGACAGTATCCACCGTATCCAAAAGACGGATTGTTGTAGTGATCTCCGATACGAGGATCCAGTGCTACTCCCTCGATCACTTGGCGTGGACTTAAGCCGTGCGTCTCACAGTAAGAATCCAGCTCGTTAAAATACGCTACACGCATAGCCAGGTAGGTATTGGAAAAGAGTTTAATAGCCTCGGCCTCGGTGCTATCGGTATAGAGGACCTTGATTTCATCAGCGGGTTTTTCAGCACCTTCAACCAATAGTCCGGCAAAGGTCTTAGCCCTCTCTGATCTTTCACCCACTACCACTCGGGATGGATACAGATTATCATATAATGCCTGACCTTCGCGTAAAAACTCGGGGGAGAAAATTAAATTCTGCGTATCAAATTTCTTTCTTGCATCTACTACATAACCAACCGGAATGGTGGATTTGATCACCATAACGGCCTCAGGATTAATTTTCATCACATCCTTGATCACATATTCAACAGACCGGGTGTCAAACTTGTTGGTTTCCGGATCATAATTGGTAGGTGTAGCTATGATCACAAAATCAGCGTTCTGATAGGCTTTTTCTTTATCCAGTGTTGCTGTAAGGTTGAGATCCTTTTCATTTAAGAATTTTTCTATCTCTGCATCGGTGATCGGGGATTTTTTTGCATTGATCAGATTTACTTTCTCTTCTACGATATCAAGGGCGACAACTTCATGATTCTGTGCTAATAGCACCGACAGTGAAAGTCCAACATATCCAGTTCCAGCAACGGCTATTTTCATTTGCTCTACCTACTTTTTATTGATTTTTAAAGGGCTTGAAGATAGGAATTAATTGGAAAAATGTGTTCATCACTTTTAGTCCTGTTACAGACTTAAATATCTTGATGATTCAGGTGCTCTGCTGTTTCCGGAATCCTCGCTTTTTGCCTGTTTTGCTATACTTTCAAAGCGTAGTACGGGAACTTAGATCAAAACAAATAATGGATATCCTTCGGTTTAAATCCAACAAAAAATATCACGATGAACAGTTAGGAAGAACTAAGCCATGGACTCTTCGTTCTTAATTATTTTATCAAGATCATCTGTTTGGTTTCGGAAAAGTGGCCTGCTGAAAGCCGGTAGATGTATAATCCACTCGATAGGCTTCCAGCATCAAATGTTACGACATGCCAGCCGGCTGACTTTCTTTCCTCAACAAGGGTTGCAACCTGCTGCCCCAGCATATTGAAGATCTCCAGCCTCACTTCAGATGCTTCAGGAATGCCATAACTGATATTGGTAGTTGGATTAAATGGATTTGGATAATTTTGTCGAAGGTTCAGATCATTGGGGAAATTATTGTTTTCAATAGAAAGCCCACCATTTCCAACAAAAGAATACACTTCTGACCAATCAGAGGTGCCATTCGAATTTTCGGCCTGAACCCGCCAGTAGTATTGTTTATCTGCCTGCAGCGTGAATGGCAATGTAAATGACGTATCCGGTGCTGTTAAGGTCGAATCGAACACCAGGTCTGTAAATGTTTCACTTTCTGATAGGTTAAACGTATAGCTTTCCGCTTCCTCAGATGAGGTCCATTCAAAATATGGATTATCAATACCCACCCAGTCATTATTGGCGGGTAAAAGAAGATCGACGGTGCCAAGGTCATCATCCACCGGGGCATTCCAGCTAAAGTTATCAACGGCCACTTGCCCCCCATCGGATGATTGCTGAAACCGGATGCTGAATGAACCTTCCACAGAAACAGCTACTTCTCCTGAATTTTTGAGAACCCCAGTTTCGTTGTTGGATTGTACCGTCGTCACAAGTTCATCATTGATGTACACTTCCAGCTCTACATCGGTACTGAAAAGCTGCTTGTAGTCAAACGAAAAACCGGAGATGCCGCCAGAGAGTGTCGTACTTAAACTCGCATTTGCGTCTCTGGCTAAGCCGGGTGCCGGACCGTCAATTTGTTGGTCCCCGCGAGCTTCCACATAATTCCAGGTATTGCCCTGCACACCTGCAAAACTGCCATTTTCATAACTTGAGCCGGTTTCAGGAAAGTTATCAAATCCTTCTGTATTCGAGAATGTACCTCCGCCTTCTCCACTCACTTCTCCGCTTAGAGATACTGTGACCTCAACTGCTGATCCTGAGGTAATGGAGATCGTCTCATTATATAAACCGGTTGAAAGCCCTTCTTTCAGGCGCACTCGAACCAGCTCACCTGAAACACTTCCGTCTGTTGGGGTGAACGTGATCGGGGAAACAGCGGCTTCAAACGCACCGCCTTCTTCAGAGATCTCAAAATTATCTGGAACGGAAACGCTGATGTCATCAGACAGATCGCTGCCACTTACGGTGAACGTCTGTTCCGCTGAAGGGCCTGATCCGGAATAGGAAAATCCATCGAGAGCAACCACCGAGGTACTCAGAACCGGTTCTGCAGTATCTGCCGGCACCCAGCTTAAGTCGTCCATAGCCACGCGATCGCCATTTCCTGGCGTTTCGATCTTCAACACAAAATTTCCGGCTACATTGAGATCTGATAAGGTCGAGGTTGATTCTGATTCGCTATAACTGATCGTCGCGAGCAGCGTGTCATTTACGATTACCTTCAGCTCGCCATTCGTCCCGCTAAACTTTCGTTGTGTGGTCAGCGTCAGTGACTGAATTCCTCCTGCAATTTCCGGTGACGTCAGGGCTCCGTCTCTCACCGTGATGGCTTTTCCGTTGATGGTTTGATCGGTTCGGGCATCGGTTGCCGTCCACGTTAATCCATTGTCGCCGGTCCAGCTGACGGTTCCATAGCTGGAGCCTGTATCGGGAATTCCTGAAAATGTTTCTGTGGTTTCATCTCCACCGCTGCCCGGATCTCCTCCATTGTTTCCACCATCGTCTCCACCGGAATAAAAATAGGATCGGCGCACCAGCGAGGTATCGTGAATGAACGGATTTCGATTTCCCTGTACCGCCTCAACGGCCATGCTCCGGTCTACCTCTTCCTGATCCACTGGATCCATTTTATGCCAGTCGTACAGCGTCTCTTTCATACCCGTAAAAAAGCTCTCATTTCCAGAACCTGAAACACTGGAATTATCCTGATAAATAGTCCAGAAATAGAAGATCGCCCGCGCAACATTTCCTTTGAAATCTTCCCGGGGTTCAAAAGCAGATGAGGTGGATTCACTGTACAGGTCAATATTCGCAGAAG
>JAVLBT010000061.1:0-15271 GCA_031580945.1 Gracilimonas sp. | reverse complement strand
GCGAATATCCTGTACCACTTCGGCCCGTTGAGGGATCAGCAAAACACCCTTCGAATTTCGGATTAGCAGGGTCCTGTATATTGATCATATGTAATCCGCCACCGCAGGTTTCTCCACCACCTCCGCTTCCAACTGCATATGCAAATCCTGTATCTTCATTGATCACGATGTTGTGCACACTATTCACATTTCTATAGATCGTAGTTTCCTCAAACAACATGGGCTCTCCATCAAAGTCCCTGAGCTCGGTTAGGTCAAGTACTTGCATTCCATGCTCGCGGGCACCATCGGCAACTATATAAACATGGTCTTTATACACTTTCATATCTCGCCACACATTGGGTTGAGCAGTCTCAGTGAGAGGAAGGTCTCCAATATAAATTGGATTGAATGGATCGGTTACATCTACAAAAGACGTTCCGTTATTTCGCCCTACGATCGCATAATTTTTTCCAGTCTCTTGATCGGTCCAACCCCACATATCGTTGAGCCGAACGCCACGTTCTCCCCCGATATCACGAATCGGCAAAAAGGAGATCAGATCTACGTTATCGCATAAATAAAAATCTGCTTTACCATTTTCACAATCTACACGCTCCCCGGTAATAGGCTCCAATACATTATCGCCTTCCCCAATTAAAATTTCCTTTGTAGTCCAAATTCCTGCTTCATCTTTTTCCAATATTGAGGCAGAACCTGCACCAAAATCAGCACCAGTCAACCCAACTACGGCAATATTATTTTCAACAGCCATTGTACCCGCAAACCGATCTCCATCACTTTCTTCGGAGATCATCTTTGTTACACTATTCCAGATTCCATCTCCATTTTGGGTAAACTGATAGATCACACCATTTCCACCGTCAGCATTAGGGGCACCGATCCAAACTTCATCTTCCGAAAATGCGATAGCACTTCCAAATAGGTATCGCATTTGGCTGTCAAAGGCTACCAAACGGCTATTTTCGACCCATTCACCGGATTTTCCATCTTTTGTAAATTCAATTACAGCACCGGATGCAGCGTCATTTCTTGGTGCACTTACAAAAATTTGATTCTCTTTGACCTTTACAACAGCACCAAACCGACTTCTTTCATCTACTTGCCGACTATTCAAAGTTGTTTTTAGGTTAAAATCGGAGTCAGTATTTTCATAAACGTATACCGTACCCCCATCTCTTGCCGGAGCCCCTACTACTACTATGTTGCCGTCAACCGAAATGCTTGATCCAAATCCTGATCCTGAGGTATCCGGGTTTGCAATAGTTGTTAGTTCATTCCAATTTCCATTTTCATTTCTGAAAACTAAAACAGCTCCAATCTCATTGTGACTTGGAGCACCTATGAATGCATGATCACCTTTTAGAACCACGCTTGAGCCAAAGCCTGCTTCTTCAGCACCATGTGAAAGTGAAGCTGACTCTACCCATTCCCATTCATCTAAAGTAAAAAAATATGCAGCTCCGCTATCATTATTGGTTCCTGGAGCACCTATGAGGATCCTGTTTTCATTTGCTGATAACACTGAACCAAAGTTATTACCGATCTCACCATCCGAAGCCTGAAGTTGAGTAAGTTCAGTCCAATCTTTTCCATCTTTTGAGTACACATACACGATACCCGATTGATGATAATTTGCAGGCTCACCTATAAAAACTGTGCCATCATATATATCAACCGCTCGAGCAAAACCTTGCATTGCTTCTGCCTCACCATCTGCAGTAGTCTGAGCAAAAATAGGAGCACTTATCAGGCTCATTAATAGAATTGGAATTACATAGGAATAGAATCTCATAAGATCATTATTTATTTAAGATGACTTTTTAACAATTTTTTTGATAGGTAAATAATATAGGGTGTCAAATTCAAAAAAAAAGAAGTGCACGTAGTTTAATTAGATAAAATTTTTAAAAATTTATTAAAAAACCCTGTCAGCAACGTGCTGACAGGGTTAATAAATGTAAATATCAATTATTCATCTCTGAATTTTAGCAGGCTCCATGCAGCAGCACCAACTAATGCTGCAGCTCCACCTAACACAAGGGCTAAATTAAGATCTCTTTGAATACGCTCTGCTTTAGATAAATAATCTGATCCAATTCCTTTTTTGTGAATTAAATTTTCAAGCTCTTTTATTTTGTTTTCTAATTCTTTTTGAGATTTATTTTTTAAACTCATAGTGAACTTTTTTCTTTAAACTTTATTACTAAACAGATGAAACTAATATTTTGTTTCATTTAACTATCCTTGAATTTCTTTCATCAAAAGTTGATACCATTACCTAATTTTGCTTTACAAATAAGCTTTTCAATTAGCTCGAAGAGGTGCTATATTCACAACCCCAATTTTGAACTTCAAATTAATTGATTAATGAGCGTATTAGTTGGAAATAATACTCGCCTGATTGTACAGGGATTCACCGGTAGTGAAGGAAGTTTCCATGCCGGACAAATGATTGAATATGGCACTAACGTTGTTGGTGGTGTAACTCCCGGAAAAGGCGGACAAACCCACTTAGATCGGCCGGTTTTTAATACTGTAGCTGAAGCCGTAAAAGAAGTAAATGCAAATACCTCTGTGATTTTTGTCCCCCCGGCATTTGCAGGTGATGCGATCACTGAAGCTGCATTTGCTGGAATTAAAGTGATTATCTGTATAACAGAGGGAATACCTGTTAAGGATATGATTGTGGCGAAGCAGATCGTCAAAAGTCATGGTGCAACATTGATTGGCCCCAATTGCCCGGGTGTGATTACACCGGGAGAAGCAAAAGTAGGTATTATGCCGGGTAGCATTTTCAGTCCCGGAAAAGTTGGTTTGATCTCCCGATCCGGTACGCTCACATACGAAGCCGTTGACCAGCTTACAAAAGAAGGCTTAGGGCAAAGTACAGCTATTGGAATTGGTGGTGACCCGGTTATTGGAACCACTCACCTTGATGCTGTAAAAATGCTAAACGAAGATCCTGGTACTGAAGCTATTGTACTTATCGGTGAGATCGGAGGGACAGCTGAAGAAGAAGCCGGGGAGTGGATCAAAGAGCATTGTGATAAGCCCGTTGTGGCATTCATTGCAGGTTCAACAGCTCCTCCTGGACGAAGAATGGGCCATGCAGGTGCGATTATTTCCGGTGGAAAAGGAACCGCTCAAGAAAAAAAGAAATCTTTGGTAGCATCTGGAATTACCGTGGTTGAAAGTCCTGCTGAAATAGGAATCACCCTGAAAAACTTACTGGAAACAGTCTAAATTAATTTGTCAAATTTTATCCAAGCCTCATCCTTTGTTGGTTGAGGCTTTTTATTTTGTACATTATTGTTATGATTTAATCCATACCATACTGGAAATCAGGTATCAATTATGAAAATCACTATTTCATCCTTTATTCTATCTGCCTTACTTTTTTTATTGCCGCAACCTTTTCAAGTTGAAAAGCCTACTATTATTAGCGTTGAAGAATGGGGAGGTAAACCACCCACAGGTGTAGTAGAAGAGCACAAAATAGCATTTATAACCATTCATCATGCGGGTGTTGAAATGTCTCAAGATGCAGATCCAGAACAAAAGTTGATCGGTCTACAGAAATTTAGCCAAGAGGATAAAGGCTGGATCGATATTCCGTATCATTTTTCTATCGACCTTGATGGTAATATATATGAAAATCGCCCTTTAAAATTTCCAGGCGACACTAATACTGAATATGACCCAACAGGTCATGCTCTCATTCAGGTTATGGGTAATTATGAGGTGCAGGAAATCAATGATCGTCAGCTTGCGTCAATTGCTCATTTATCTGCTTGGCTGTCAGACCATTTTGAAGTTCCAATACAAAAAATAGCTACTCACAAAGATTACTCTGATCAAACAGTGTGTCCCGGTGAAGATCTATATGGGTACTTCGAAGATGGCACCATCCATTCGATGATCAGGGAATATAAGAGCCAGGAAAAAGTTAAATAATTGTCCCGTCTGGAATTACTGTTCCTTTTTTAACGATTATAATTCCATCTCGGACATAATGATATTTATGGTCTCCATCTTCCAGGTGTTTTCCACCAACAATTCTGACATCATTTCCTATACAAACATTTCGATCAATGATACAATTGCTTATGTAGCATCGCTGCCCAATTCCCATAGCTGGGTTTTCGGAGCTCGCGGCTTCTACAACTGATCGGTCCTGAAAGATATCATTACCCATGACAATTGAATGTTCAACCGTGGTGCCTTTACCGATTCTGGAACGGATTCCTATAACAGACCTTTCAAGCCGGCTTGCTTCAATAATACAGCCTTCTGCTACCAGCGCGTGCTCAAGTGTTGTTCCCATTAATTTTGATGGCGGTAACAGGCGAGCTCTGGTATATATGAAGTTTTGATTGTCATATAAATTGAACTCCGGTATGGTATCAGCCAGAGCAAGATTTGCTTCGAAGAAAGATTCGATAGTTCCAATATCGGTCCAGTAGTCTCCGAACTCATAACTGTACACTTTTTGCCCCCCTTTTAAACATTTAGGGATAAGCTCTTTCCCAAAATCAGTGGCATCCGGATTTTCTTCAAATAAATTTTTAAGTGTTTTACGGTTAAAGATGTAGATACCCATCGAAGCCAAATAATCTTTACCCTGTTGGCTTTGCGCTTCAGAAACTTCAGACTTCCATTTACTTAATTCATCTAATGAAGGCTTCTCTACAAAGCTCTCAATTTCACCTCCCTTATTGGTCTTCATAATCCCAAAACCGGTAGCATCCTGTGCATTCACAGGAATGGTTGCTACGGTCAGGTCTGCATCATTTTCTTTATGTTGGTCTAACATCTTTTGATAGTTCATCTGATAAAGCTGATCACCAGAAAGTATGAGTACATAATCGTGCTCATGGTTTTCCATATGATGAATAGACTGGTGCACAGCATCTGCCGTACCCTGAAACCATCCGGTATTATCGGGTGTCTGCTCAGCTGCTAAAATATCTACAAAACCACTGCTGAATACATCAAAGTTGTATGTGTTTTTTATATGGCGGTTTAAAGAAGCAGAATTAAACTGGGTGAGAACATAGATTCTACGAATATCTGAATTCAAACAATTTGAAATAGGTATATCAACCAACCGATATTTACCGGCAACTGGTACAGCTGGCTTTGAACGGTGATCAGTTAATGGGAAAAGTCTTGTTCCTCTTCCTCCCCCTAAAATTACGGCAATAACGGATGATGTTTTCATGATAGCACTAATTTTTGGTTAACCCTTTATACATGTCTATATATTCTTCGGCCGATCTTTTCCACGAAAAATCCAGCTTCATAATGGTGCTTAATACTTCTGAATACTTTTTGGAATCTTTATACAGATCAACTGCTCTGCTGATAGCATCAGAGGCCGCTTCCAAGCTAAAATCTGTAAAAGAAACACCATATCCATTTTCATTTGAAATGTCGACCACTGTATCTTTTAGTCCTCCAACAGCACGCACAATTGGAACCGTTCCATAACGCATAGCAAACATTTGATTTAACCCACATGGCTCCACCCTGGATGGCATGAGGATGAAATCAGAGCCCGCATAAATTTGATGGGCTAGTTTTTCATTGTATTCCAATGTTGCATCAAAATAACCTACATGATCATTCTCCATACGAGCGAAAATCTGGTGAAGCTGCGGATCACCGGTTCCCAAGAGTACAAAATTAACTTCACTATTTGAGTACATTACCTGTTTTAGCAGATCCGGTAATAAGTCTGCTCCTTTTTCCCGGACTAACCTGCCAATAAAAGAAATTGTTGGCAGCTCAGGATTTAGTCCAAATTCATTACATAAATACTCTTTATTCTTTTGTTTGCCTGCTTTTCGGTTTCTGAAGCTAAAGTTGTATTCCAGTAATTCATCGGTGGCAGGATCCCAAACTTCAGTATCAATGCCGTTAACAATTCCCAATGACTTCTCCCGCTCATGCATAAATAACAGCTCTAAGCCATTGCTGTTTTCCGCCAGCTCATCCATATAACTATTTGATACCGTTGTGATCTTCCAGGCGTTCTTTAAACCAGCAGCCAAAGAATTCAGGCGACCATCCCAATCTATGAGTCCGATGTTATCAATATTGAAAGCAGGTAATAATTTAAAGTTATCAATTTCAGATTCTCCGTGATACTCAGCATTATGAACAGTGATGACGGTTGGGATTCTGGACATTTCCCGGTATCTGTTACACTGGGCCATCATAAATGGAACCAACCCTGTATGATGGTCATGGCAATGCATGATATCAGGCATGATCTTTTCGGCCTTCATCCATTCCAAAGCAGCAACCTGAAAACTTATAAAACGTTCAAGCTCATCCCAATAACTATGACCCGACCATGGATCAATATAAATTCCGGGTCTGTCAAAACGGCCGGGTATATCAATCACATAAAAAGGAAATCCAAGTTTATCTTCTTTCATCTTATGGACCGAAAACCTCACTTGTTCGGAGGCCATTGAAAAAGAACTTCGGTAGACCTCAACATAGTCCTGAGACCCGATCCAGTGGTTGTCATATTTGGGGATTACCACCTCACAATTATGTCCAAGCTGATTGAGATATTTTGGTAAGGAGCCTACTACATCAGCAAGACCCCCTGCTTTAGCTGCCGGATAACACTCCGCACTTAAATGAATAATGTGCATTAAACTTGTAACCTATCTAAATATAAATCGTTATCATTTCTTAATATGGGAAATAAGAAAAGTTTAGACATCTTCCAAACCAATTTATGATAATCTAAAAGGTGTTTTAGTAGCATAAAGTTTTTAGCTTGAATTGTTATATCAACTCTACAAAGCAAGCAATCTCATAAATTTGAGTCACCTTAAATTCATTTTCAAACTCATTATCATATCAATAAAGACAAAAGTTAAAATTTATGGCAATTATTGAAGTACAAAATGTTCGTAAACACTTCGGAAAAACGAAGGCCGTTAACGACGTCAGTTTCGAAGTAAGAAAAGGTCGGATCTTCGGACTTCTGGGACCAAATGGGGCTGGTAAAACCACCACAATCCGAATGATCAATTATATTTTATCTCCAGATTCAGGCGAGATCACCATTAATGGATTAGTTGCAAGTCCTGAAACCCAAAAAATGATTGGTTATATGCCGGAAGAGCGTGGTTTGTACAAAAAAATGAAGGTCTTTGACCAACTTATGTATCTCACGCAGCTAAAAGGCATGGAATCTAAAAACGCGAAAGAAGCTATTAATTATTGGCTTGAACGATTTGGAGCCCTTGACTGGAAAAACAAGGAAATAAATGAGCTCTCTAAAGGAATGTCACAGAAAATACAGTTCATTGCTACCATTGCTCATGACCCTGACATTTATATTTTTGATGAACCTTTTAGTGGGCTCGATCCCATTAACAGTGAGACCCTAAAAGAGATCATTATTGAACTTCGTGACAGTGGAAAGACGATCTTATTTTCTACTCACCGCATGGAACAGGTAGAGCAAATGTGTGATGATATTTGTCTTTTCAATCAGGGAGAGGCCGTTCTGACTGGCAACCTGAGGAAGATCAAAGCCTCCTTCGGTAAAAACACCATTGATCTGGAGTTTGATGGAGACGGGTCATTCCTTGATGCACTCGAAAACGTAAGGATCAATAACCGTTCTACTAATTTTGCGGAAATTAGGTTACTCGACGGCCAAGATATGCAGGACATTTTAAAGCTCGCCATGGAGCATGCTCAGATCCATAAGTTTGAGCGAATCGAACCCTCATTAACTGAAATTTTTATCTCCACAGTGGGAGAAGACAACATTAAAAAAGCGGAGATCCAATAATGACTTTCCAAAAGATTTGGCTGGTATTAAAACGGGAATACCTGACCCGGGTTAAAAGTAAATCATTCATTTTAGTTACTGCTCTCACCCCCCTTGCCTTTGTGGCTTTTATAGGGATCATGGTGTTCATCAGTATCTCTGATTCTGAAGTGGAAAAACAAATCGGGATTCAAGATCAAACAGGTGTATTGGTTGAGCGGCTCATTGAACTCAATCAAACCCGGTATTTTGATGTCACCTCCGAGCCTACAGATTCGTTACGCAGAGAGGTTCTCGATGGAAAACTTGATGGTTTTATCGTACTAACAGACTCTGTGATAGTTGCCGGTAAAAGTCCAACACTCGTCCATGGTGGTTCCGGTGGTTTATCTTTTATCTCTGCTATACGGGGAGATATTCGAGATGCTGTGCGGGAAGCTCAGCTTGAGCGTGCAAATGTATCCCAGGAAGTTCGTGATATCTTTGAGACTCGTACGGGCCTGGAAGCCATAAAACTCACCGAAGAAGGTGAGAAAGAAGATAACACACTCGTAGCTTCTGCTCTCGGCTTCATATTAGGTTTGATGATTTTCTTTGGAATTTTCTTTTATGGAGCCTGGCTCATGCGAAGCGTTATAGAGGAAAAAACCAACCGCGTATTGGAAGTTATAGCGAGTTCCGTAAAACCCATTGATCTCATGTTTGGGAAACTATTTGGAGTGTTGGCGATCGCTCTTACACAATTTGTAATTTGGATCGTCTTATACTCAGGGATATCCATCGCAGCTGCACCCATTGCGGGAATGATCATGGAGGCTCAGATGAGCTCCCTCCCTTCCGATGCGGCAGAAGCGGCTTCCACATTTGACCCAAGTACCCTTGAGAATTTTATAGTTGAACCTACCATATTTCTCTATTTCATTCTTTTTTTCCTGTTAGGATTTCTAATATACAGTGCCATTTTTGCAGCGATTGGCGCAGCTGTAGAGAACGAACAGGATTCCCAACAGTTCATGTTACCAGTTGGCTTACCCATTTTTGCAGGGTATATGTTAAATACCAAAGTAATGGAAGCTCCTGATTCAACGCTGTCAACTTTTGTATCTTTATTTCCATTGACTGCACCCATTAATATGATTTCACGAATCGCTTCAACTTCGGTTCCTGTTTGGCAAGTTTTGCTATCTATTCTGTTGATGATATTCACCTTTTTAGGAACTATGTGGCTGGCTGCTAAAATTTACCGTGTGGGTATTTTGATGTATGGCAAAAAGCCAACCTTCAGGGAACTGGCGAAATGGGTTAAACAAGGATAACTCCCACATACTCGAAAATTTTTAAGAGAACAGGCAGTAGTTGGTAGCTTCTGCCTGTTTTTAATTCATCAATTGGCTGGTTAAAGCATGCGGCGGATCTTCGCCCTTACCCTGGGATCCATTTCTTCATTCAAACGCTCCCGGATCAGTTCAACGGTTGTTTTTGAGGATAAATGCTTTACTGCATTCAAAGACTGAAATCGAATTCTGGGATCACGATCTTGAAGCAACAATGCTAAAGTCTGTTCCCAGTAATCTTCATTATTCTCATATTTAATTAGTAGGCGAAGTGCTTCAGCTCTTACTTCATAGGCGTATTCACCTAAGGCATAGCGGTCAGCGATCTCAAAAGAGGATTGTGTACTATCCTCAGCCATAGTTAATCCTAAAGCCACCACAACTCTCTCATGTTTTTCTTCTTTGTTGAGCCTTTCTGCGACGGATATTATATCTACAACTTCTGATAATTGCTTATACGTATTCAGTGCAGCTTCAAAGACCGTATCAGCATCACTTCTGAATATTATATTTCTCACGGAATTCTTAACTCGATCATTATCCCGATAGTAAGTGAGCGAACGAATTGCAGCTAATCTAATAGATTGATCTTCAGCATTTAACGAGCTCAAAAAAGTTTCTTCAGTGCCCGTAGCTCCCTTCGTTATACTTGCGAGTGCTTCTAATAACGCCGCTTTCACTTTAGGCTCACTCTCGTTACTCATTACATCCTGTATAGCTAATTGAACATCAGGATTCTCAGCGAAAGTACCAATCTGTTTCGCTGCTTGAGTTCTCAGACCCGGATCAGAACTTCTCAATTGCTGAACTAAAAATATAAAAGGTTTCTTTTCTCGTAGTTCTATGTTTTGATCTGATTTTACCTCAAGTGTCAGGTAATCAACTCCTGTCATAATATCTACATCAACGGTATCTCTTTTCCCAGTAAAAGTCAGCTCTGATTTAGTAGTGTCAGCAAAGCCAAAAGCCGTAGCTTCAAGACTTACCAGTGAAATTGCTGCCGTTGCATCCGAATTAAAAACAAGTGTTAACTCATTATCAACCTCATCATATAGATACTCAACGTCGTAAACTATTGCGCTCTTCGAGGTCCTTTCCTGATCTTCAGCATTATACACTACATTGTACCAATATATACCAGTCTCATCGTACCATAGGTCAGCATACTCCTCCCAGCTTGTAACTCCCTCGTGCTGTTTCACTAATTCCGGTGCTGTCTTCAAAATCGTGTTTATCTGGAACTCGTTATTGAATCTATTTCCAACCTTTTGCCACTTATTCCAATACTTTATGGTCTCAAGGTCTGAATTTTCGTTCAATAGTTCGTTTTGTGAACTGCCAGTTATAAGGTTTCTTAAAAATTCGTATCGTTCATCTACAGGATTTAAATATCTATGAAAATTTCCAAGCCACTGCGTTACTATTCCTCTTCGAAGTTGCGTGGCTAATGATCCCAGGTTTTGATACAAATAAATAACTCCTGCCCCGGTTTGTATTTCTTCCCAGTGATGGTCAGGTAATATTACGATTTGAAGTGATTCATATGGAAATTCGTATTCAAAAGTATTTTCAAATTTCTTGATACTCTCCACCGCTATTTCCATTAAGCCATTTCTTACTTCATCTAACAACAACCCTTCTGGTGACCATAGAAATACTTCATTTACTCCTGCCCTGGCTGATTCCTCAACAAAATTCCCCAAAACTGCTGTTATGCCAACTAAAGGAACAGGCTGTTCTGTTCTCCACTGAACCTGCCTTTGTTCTGTCGATAATACTTCTTCTCCGACTTTATCCCCATTAAAGATTACTTCATAATCAGAAGGGATGATAAAAGAGACATCAAATTCACTCTTCATTTCAGGATGATCGGGAATCGGCAGCCAGTGATTTTGCATTTGTGGATTAAGAGACGTCCATATATGTCCAAATGCATCATTATTGATTCCATAAGGTGAGGAACTTTCCCAATTGATAGTGATCGATATTTCCTCAGAATCATCAAGGGTATCTGGCAAAATAATGATGAGCGAATCCGTTGAAATACGATAGTTTGCAACTTCACTTCCAAAAGTTATTCTTCGGATATCCAAATCTGAAGTATTGAAAACAACCTCTGTTAAATTTGGCCTGCGAGAAATAACCCGATATTCTGCAGTTCCCTTTAGAAGCGGAACTTCCGGATCTATTGTCAGTTGCATTTCAATATCATTTATCAAGAAGGGAAGATTCGGATAGTGTTCATATTCCCATGCACCATTTGAATATGGTTGGGCTTCTGAAAGTGAAAAACTAAGCGCAAGTGTAAAAAAAAGTAGTAAAGGACGAAGAGATTTCATTATTGAATATGCTTCTCGATGATTTTTTGTACTTGAGGAAACAGGATCTTGTTCGTTGAATAGCCATTGCCCGTATGTATGGTTTGCTGACCATTTGTATCACTGAAAATGCCTCCTGCTTCCTTCACTACCGGAAGTAACGCAGCTGCATCCCAAATATTTAATTCAGGATCATACATCAGGTCAGCTCGGCCGGTTGCAACCATCATGTGGCCGTACGCATCTCCCCATGTTCTGTGTATCTTCGTTTCACTGAGAAGTTCCAGGAATAAATCATGCTGCCCCATTTCACGAAACCGATCAATTTCAGTAACAAGGAATGTTGAATCTCCCAGCTTTTCGGTATCTCTGACATGACAGGGTTCACCATTAAAAGTTGCTCCATGTCCTATCGCAGCCGCACAAATTTCGTCCAGTGCAGGAGCATAAATTATCCCAACCTGAGGCTCATTATCAATCAAAATGCCAATTAGAGTGGTATAGAAGGGAACTCCGTGAATAAATGACTTTGTTCCGTCAATTGGATCAAGTATCCATTGTATATTACTGTCACTATTGGTCTTACCAAATTCTTCACCGATAATACCATGATCAGGATATCGTTTTAATATTTCTTTCCGAATAATTTGTTCTGTTTCTTTATCAGCGACGGTAACGGGAGAGTCATCCGCTTTGGAAATAATATCAAAATCTTTTTGAAAATATTTTAGCGTATGCTGGCCACCAAGCCTGGCAATATCTGTAGCAGCTTGTAATAATTCTTGTATCATGTGAGTGAGTTATTCATAAAAAATTAAAAATAGAAGTGTACTTTCTTGCTAAACTATGAGTATGAAAAAAATCATTCCAAAACTGTTGATTCCTGCATTATGCGTTCTCCCTTCGTTTAGTTACGCTCAAAATGGGAAAGTACAATTGAGCAACGAGAGTAAGTTAAGCATTAATGGAAAATCAAATGTAAATGATTTCCGCTGTCAGTCTGAACATGAGCTGTATCGCGACCCTATGAATTATACCTATCATTTTGAAGGGGATACTATAAATGTTGACGGGGTTTCACTATCACTTGCTATTTCTCAATTTGATTGTGGAAAAAAAGCTATTAACCGGGATTTTAGAAGCACCCTTAAATATAAAGAGTATCCGTTTATAGAGATTGTCCTTAATGAATTAACCCTTGATGATCAGCAGGACCTCATACCAACTACAGCAAAAGTAACGATCCGCATTGCCGGTCAGGAAAGAAAGTATGAGGTACCCCTAACAGCTTTTGAGAGCCGTGAAAATTCCGTTTTAGTCGGGGGCAAAAAAGTGCTTCGGATGACGGACTTTGGACTTACTCCCCCAGCTCCAATGTTCGGTTTGATCCAGGTAAGTGATGAATTAGAAGTAGAGTTTGATTTGATTGTCCAGCTCTAATTCTTCACGGCGAAACTCAGTGTGAACTAAGAAGCCTGCTTTCACTCCAATCTCCTATTTCACCCATCTTTTTCTCACAGAGGTGCAAAGTTGAAGCGCTGAGATTTTCTTTTCCAATCAATGTTCTTATCTATCTGCGAAACACTGCGCCATACCCTGAGAAAATCCTCATGAAACAAAAAGCTTAATCCCACCCACCATCTCTTATTCCACAATCCTTTTCTCGCAGAGGATCGCTGATGATTCGCTGAGTTGCGCTGATTATTTTGACATATTGGATTGATAGAAAATTTCGGGGAACATGATACATGAAAACGATATCTCCTGTGCTATTCGAGAAGCCGTTTTCAAGGTTTATGCGAAACATCGCGCCTAACTCTGCGAAAATCCGCGTGAAACAAAAAGCTTAATCCCACCTACCCTCTCTTATCCCACAATCCTTTTCTCGCTGCGGATCGCAGACGGATCCCTGAGTTGCGCTGATTTTTCGAATTTCCCAAAAACAAAAAAACCATCTGTTTTAAAACAGATGGTTTAAATGATACCAACTCTTAGAAAAAAAGGGACGAGCCTTTCACAGCGCGCCCCTTTCCTATGAGGTCGGTATATTAGAAGCTAATTACAGCTTCTAACATGATTCCGCTAAATTCTCCACCAGCATACTTGGTTCCGTTAAATCCGTCACCACTGTATGATTGTGTTACATATTCAAGTTTAGCGAGTACATTATTCGTTAAGAACCAGCCACCACCAACATTAAACCTGGATATTTCCTGATTGGTATCAGATCCATCTACGAGGTTGTAGCGAGTTCCAACATAAATATCCTCGTCGGCTCCAAATCTATACAGAACTTCAGCTCCATATTGATTATAAGTACGGCTATCATTTTCTGTGGTTAGTTGACCGGAAGTAGTTTCAAATAATCCAAAGAATTCCAGTCCACCAAATTTAACGAATGGATTGATCATGATAGCTGTC
This sequence comes from Gracilimonas sp., assembly GCA_031580945.1. Lineage (GTDB taxonomy): Bacteria > Bacteroidota > Rhodothermia > Balneolales > Balneolaceae > Gracilimonas. Next base: position 1,391 of record JAVLBT010000061.1, on the reverse strand, counting down.
ATTTCTCCTGCTACAGGTCCCACTGGAGAGAATCTTGATATTGTAAATCCAGGTGAAAATCGTCCACTTGTAAATCCATCATCCAATACGTTGTAGTAACGTGAACCGGCTCGGTCCCCAGAGTACAGATATTGTGACATAGACTCACCGCTGGTTAAAAATGAACCTGTAAGACGTAATCTTAGATCTTCATTTATCTGTTTATCATACCCTAACTTAGTGTAGAAGGATACACTTGAATTAGACTCTAATGTACTTTGATTCAATTTACCGTTACTGAGACCCACCATGCCAAACAAGGCATCACTGTAAACATAAATCTCACCAGCTACTTCAGTAGTAAAAGAATCCATTATATAATTACCGACAAATGGATTTAGTATAGCCGCACCATTATCAGATCTTCTGAAATGAGCATCACCATAATTCAATTCCATGTGACCTACTTTAAATCGTACATTGTCCATGATGTTTGAAGCAAAATCTTCACTTAAGAAGTCAAGGCGATCAATTTGAATGTAACCACCTTTCACCCATGCCTCAGGATGGTGTTGTGAAGAAAGATATGTTCGCAAATGCATGCGTAAACCATTATCTAAAGCAACATCAAAGTCAAGATTAGAAGTTGCCAGATTGAAGTTGTTTTCAAGATTTGGAAGATTTCCAGCGTCATTATCGTGAGTAATGCCCTGGAACTGCAGGGTGTTTGCTCCACCTACACGAACTTGAATACCATCAAATTCTTTATCAGTTGTAAAGGGAGCTTCAAAAATATTTAGAGCTGCTTTTGTTGGAGGGACATAATACTGAATGTCGTTCCGTTCCTGTGCCTGCGATACTCCGGAAAAAGCTCCTAAGATTATCGCAATTAGTAAGGTTGTGATATATTTGGCTTGAGTTTTCATGACCTTTAAGGATTTGTTAATTATTGGTTGGTTTGTTAAAAAGATGGTTTAAATTTACAGGGTGTATTTGGTACTGAATTTGATATCCACCTTTGCACCGGCTTTAATAGTGCCGAACATAGCTGTCGGTGGGTCAACTTCATGATTGGTCATATCAATAGTGTGGGTGCCTTCAAATTGTATGGAGCCGTCCGGAAGGATCTGATAGTTAACTTCCATCTGAACTTCTTTTGTGACTCCGGCTACATTTAAAGTGCCGATTGCGCTTAATACGCCATTCCTCATTTCTGTAATCTCGGACAATTCGAAATTGATCTTGGGATGCTTGTTTATTTTAAGTGCATCATCAATTCGTTTATCCATTCCGCCTTTGCCAGAGTTGATCTCTTCTGCAGTAACGGAAAAGTTCAGGGATGAGATGGATACGAGTGAGTCGTCAGTGACTTCGATAGTTGCAGATCCTGAAAATTCCTCCGCAGGAGCTTC
>JAVLBT010000060.1:0-15276 GCA_031580945.1 Gracilimonas sp. | reverse complement strand
TTCTTTTGAAGATAAGAATTTGCATTAACTTAAAAAATATTTAGACATGGCTAACTCGTCTAGTCACAATATGTATAAATTAGATGGCTTTTTTGCTACATTGATGTCGTTCAATTTAAATCCATACAACAATGAGTAACAATTTAAAGGCTTTTGAAGAGCCAATTGAAGAGGGGCTGGTTCGAATTTTGCTAAGGATTTCATCTGTGATTTGTGAAATTGAAAATGATGCTCCCGATTTTGTTACCCCCGAAGAGGATAAACCCCATTTAGTTGTTAAGCCTCAGGATGATATTGCAGAATTAACCAAAGTGTTCACCAAAAGTTATCCTTTGATGCTAAATGACAAGAAATCGAAGGGAAAAAAAATGGTTTGGAAGCTCAAAAAAGGGGGGATTTGGTTTGATATTGAAATGGATTCAGTAAAAGATATTTGGCTAACGGAGTTTAATTTTTTTATAGAGAGTGAAAGGCCAAGGTATTTGAAGTACTATATTCAGGATATAGAACACAAGGTACAGTGGCTTCAAAAAGATGTGAATTCAGGGGAAATTCGGTCGTTAAGCGAATTCAAAAAGAAGTTTACACCTCCCCCCATATCAGAAAAGGAAGTGTATTCGGGAAATGAAATACTTAAATGTGCTGATATGCTAAGTCGGGCTATCTCAAAAATTGATATGAGAACGAAGCAGGCTTTAGTCAAATTCAATACGGATAAAGGGCGACTTGAGCCTCTCATTATTGGAATGGGAGATAAACTCGGCTATAAAATATCAGCACTTGATAAAGAAACCATGCGGATCGAAAATGAAAAAGGCAACAATGTCAGCCACACTATTGCCTTGAAATAAATATTCAGTTGTCTACGCAGCAGAATCTATAAGGTATTATTTATTCATTTTCCAAAATACAATTCCACCTGCTTGCTTACCGGTTTCAACTACATCAACTCGGTTCATTTCTTCGAGATCTATAATCTCTACGGATCCGGGTTCACCGCCAATTCCTTCTACCGATATGAAGGCAAATTTATTATCCGAGGTAATAGCTACTCCGTGAGTTACTTTACGGCTGTTTTCGATATAGGCAATTTCTTCCCCTTTTTCGAGATCCCATATACCTGTAGCTCCTTCGCCTTTGTAGGAAACAACCAACAGCTCACCATCGTGGCTGACTTCCAAATTGTAAGGGGCCTTTGGGGTATCCCAACGTCGGGTAATTTCCCAGCTTTCGGTATTTATTTCGATGATTTCATCGGAGCCATTCCCGGCTACGTACACAAGAGGTTTGGTGGGATGAGGATCGGCCCAGGTGGGTTTTTCCACAGGGTTGTGGTCCATTTCCATTTCATCGTGATTCATATCAGAATGATCCATGTTGGCATGCATGGAATGATCTTCAGACCCATCCTTGCTCAATTTTAGGATACGATTAACTTTAAGGGTTCTTGCATCAATTTCGTACAGTTCATCCGTCATCATAGATACGTGATAAGCCATGTCGCCAGAAGGACTGACCCGAGTTCCGTGAGGCATAATTCCAACTTCAATATCATCAAGCCGCATCATGGTTGCAGCATCGACTACAGAAACGGTACTTGGCTCCATATCACCGTGGAGGTTGAAATTCACGACATATATGAGACCTGTAGAATGATTGTAATCCATACTTGCAGGAAACATTCCTAATTCAACTTTATCCACCACTTCATTGGTTTCGGTGGAATATTTCCAAAGTTGTCCGTACGGCATTCCATGTGCTATGGAAACGAACCAATATTTTCCATCGGATGAGACGGTTAAGCCATGAGGCCCTTCATTTTCCTGAGGCCAGGTTCCAACTTCTATGGTTTCCTGTATAGTGCCTTCACCTGATTCAGCATCAAAATGAATTAAGTGCACTTGGTCATCCGATTCAGCAGCTACATACGCATAATAGTCTTGAGCTTTAACTTGATTGTTTAAAAAGAAAATGCAGCAAATGGTAAGTAATACAACCTTTAAAAACTTCATGATACTATAAGATTTAAAATTTGGGCTGATAATAATTGAAGCCCTCCAATATGAAGGCTTCAATTGTAAACCAAAAAATCCGCTAATTAGTGCCTTGTGATGGTTGATCTACTAACTTGATTGACCACAATCCAGAGTTCCAGTCAGAAATGAAAATGTGGCCTTTATAAGGTTGAGGTCCCCAGGTAAACGGAGCATTAGGTACAAGAGCATCCGGGTGTGTAGGTTCGAATTTTGCAATTTCCCTGCCCTGATCATACAAATTACCCATCAATTCACCGGAAATATCTACGATACGTAATCCGCCGTTGTAGTAGGCAACATATAGCACATCACCCACAACCCAGAAGTTATGTGTTCCCGCTTCAGGCACCTGGTAGCGAGCTACTTCATCAGGCTTATTCCAGCCGTCAAATTTAATAAAGTGAATCCAGCCGGCAGCTGCTACGGGATTACTTCTGGAAGGGAGTCCGTATGGGAAAGATTCATCACCGGCGATTACATAGAAGTCATCGGTAGACTGACTCTTAAATGGAAAAGCCGCATGGTTTCTTCCGCTTGGATAGGTATAGCTGCCAAGTTTCACAGGATTTTCCGGAGAACCACCCGCATCAGCGAGCTCACTGTCTTTACTTCCAATATCTACTGCAACAACACCATCTCTCCAGTTTGAGGAATAAGCGATACCGTCTTCAATCCAGACATCGTGGATAGAGTGTCCGGGGGTATCTAATTCAAACCGGCCTACCGTTACAGGGTTAGCAGGATCTTCAATATTGATGATATCGTATCGGCGACCATTGTTAACGGCGTATACATGATCTTCATAAATAAATGCATTGTGAACTCCACCGGTTAATCCTTCGGTATATTCAGTGATAACGGAAACATCACGAGGATTAGAAACATCAAGGATCACGATTCCGTTTTTACGATCAGAAGCTCCTTCGCGAGTGAGAATTCCGATGGTTCCATCTTCAGAAATTTTTACATCGTTAACCGTTCTGGCATCCACTCTTACCGTATCAATGGTGTACATATTTGAAGGGTCAGTGACATCCCAAAAGTAAGCATCTCCATTAGCGCCCCACGTTCCGGTAATGGCGTAATCTCGTCCGTCAACACCTTCCCAAACCCACAAGTCAGACGTGTGAACATCCAAGACTTCTCCGTGACCAACCAACTCTACATCCTGGGAAACATTTCGCTCAGTAACCCTGATAATTTGTTCAGCTACCACATTGCCGGATTTGGCAATCAAGGTAAATACACCGGGTTTATTGGCAACAAATTTTCCTTTTTGGGAAACTTGTCCTTCAGCACTTTGTCCTAAATCATCATCCGGTTCAGCTATAAAAGAATACTTGATGGGGACATCGACGGTGTTACCATTACTGCCTTTAGCTACGGCATCAAAATTTACGACATCACCGGTTCTGACATTGGTTTCAGTATTTTGAATGTCAATAGAAGCTGTGGGATTCTCTTTCACATTTAATGAAAGGGTTGCCGTTTCTCCTTCTGATTCAGCAGTAATATTTACGTTACCAGGTTTGAATGTCATCAATTTCCCGTGACTAACCATTGCCACAGACTGATCATCACTGCTAAGTTCCAGGTCCGGATTTTCACGAACCAGGTTCATTACATCAATCACATCTACATTCAGATCTACAGTAGTTTTGGAATAAACATTCTCCGGTACGTTTTTAAATTCAATTTTTGCAACCGGAGGGAAGGGGACTTCGACCTCAAATTGTTCGACAATGCGTCCGCTTTCAGTGCCTGTGTAAAGGGCAATGACGGTGTATTTGCCGGGTTTGTTGGCTTTTATGAGCCCTTCGCGAGAGATTATAAGGTCGTTTCCATTCCGTGAAAAGAACTGTACCGTATCTTGCAGAGCCTCACCATTTGCATCCATTACTGTTGCGTTCACCTGTAATTCACTGCCTACATTTACGACCACAGGATCAGGTTCAATAACAATTTTCATTGATTCGCTATCCTGAGCGAAGGTATGTGTAGTTGCCAGCAGTATTACGATGGCCAAAGATTTTAATGCTTTTCCCATAATCTGATAAAATTTATTAGTAGAAATTAGGTTTTTGTGCAGACCTATAATAAATCAAAAAATTATGAAAAACTGTACTAAACCAAACCTTGTTTTATGCTTTTTTGAAAGCATTTTTCCTTATTTTACAGTGATGTCAAAAAGATGAGCCTCTTTAGAAATTTATTGACATCAACTATTGTTGAATCATTCAAATAAAAAACCCCATATACTGCTGTTTAAATGAACATCAATTTTGATAAAGAAGTATTCGCTCACCGCCATATAAGTCCTGATCAGGAATCAACAAAAAAAATGCTGGAGGCCATCAAGTCAAAGTCGTTAGATGAGCTTGTGGACGAAACCATTCCGGAAGGTATCAGGCTTTCAAAACCGTTAGACTTACCGGATGCTACAAGTGAGCAAGATTTCCTTGAGGAATTCAGAAAGTTAGCCGAGCAGAATAAGATCTATAAATCGTTCATTGGGATGGGATATTACGATACGTTAGTACCCAATGTCATTAAGCGAAATATTTTAGAAAATCCCGGTTGGTACACCGCGTATACCCCATATCAAGCTGAGATAGCGCAGGGGAGGTTAGAGGCACTTATCAACTTTCAGACTACTGTCAGCGACCTGACCGGAATGGAACTTGCCAATGCTTCTTTGTTGGATGAAGGAACAGCGGCCGCCGAAGCTGTGAGTATGCTTCACGGCCAACGAAGAGGTAAAAAACGGAAAGAGGCAGACGTATTTTTTGTATCTGAATTGTGTCACCCCCAGACCATAGAAGTACTACAGACCCGCGCCGAACCTATTGGAGTTGAAATCAGAGTAGGCGATCACAATGAGCTGGATGTTACCGATGCAAATCTATTTGGGATGTTGCTCCAATATCCTGCTACCGATGGTTCTGTGGAAGATTATACAAGTATCATAGAAGCAGCACATGAGCATGATGTTTTTGCCGTGGTTGCTGCTGATCTTTTGAGCCTCACTTTGTTAAAAGCTCCCGGTGAAATGGGGGCAGATGTAGTAGTTGGTTCATCACAACGATTTGGCGTACCTATGGGGTACGGCGGACCTCATGCAGCCTTTTTTGCCACTCAGGAAAAATTTCAGCGCAAAATCCCCGGTAGAATTATAGGAGTAACTCAGGATGCAGAAGGAAAACCGGCGTACCGAATGGCACTTCAAACACGGGAACAACACATCCGCCGTGAAAAAGCGACTTCAAATATCTGTACAGCCCAGGTTTTATTAGGAGTGATTGCCGGTATGTATGCGGTTTATCACGGTCCCGAAGGCTTAAAGAAAATAGCTTCGAAAATTCATGGCTTAACGAAACTTACTAAAGCCGGATTGGAGAAAATGGGGGTAGAAGTAGAGACCGATATATTCTTCGACACCATTACAGTGAAGGCTGATGCTGAAAAGGTTAAGCAAGTTGCTGAAAAGCATGAAGTCAATTTGAGGTACAACGAAAATGGCACTATTGGTCTCTCTTTTGATGAGGCAAAAAATCTGGAAGATGTTGAGTTGATGCTGAATATTTTTGCAGAGGCAACAGGTAAAGAAAACAATTTCGATGTTCAGGCTGAATCTCATAACGCAAAGGTTGAATACCCTGAAAACCTGACCCGTACCTCTGCGTATTTAGATCACCCGGTTTTTAATTTATACCATTCAGAGCATGAAATGCTTCGCTATATGAAGCGATTGGAAAATAAAGATTTGTCGCTGGTGCATTCTATGATTTCTCTTGGATCATGCACCATGAAGTTGAATGCCACTTCCGAAATGATTCCACTTACTTGGCCGGAATTTGGGCAGATTCACCCTTTTGCTCCCCGAGAACAAGCAGCCGGCTATACCCAATTATTTGACGAGCTCAGTGATTATCTATGTGAGATCACCGGTTTTGCCGGAATGTCGTTACAGCCGAATTCCGGTGCACAGGGAGAATATGCAGGATTGATGACGATCCGGGCGTACCACAAAGCAAATGGAGATGATCACCGAAATGTAGCACTAATTCCTTCTTCTGCTCACGGAACCAATCCCGCCAGTGCTGTTATGGCCGGTATGGATGTGGTGGTGGTAGAAACCGATTCTCATGGAAATATTTCCAGTGATGATCTGGCTGCTAAAGCTGAAAAATACAGTGACCGGCTTGCCGCATTGATGATTACCTATCCATCTACGCATGGAGTTTTTGAACATAAAGTGAAAGAATTCTGCGAGATCATTCACAAGCATGGCGGACAAGTGTATATGGACGGTGCTAACATGAATGCCCAGGTAGGACTTACGAGTCCCGGTGAAATTGGAGCTGATGTATGTCACCTGAATCTCCACAAAACATTTTGTATACCACACGGTGGCGGCGGACCGGGAATGGGGCCGATTGGAGTGGCCGAGCATTTAGTGCCATTCCTGCCATCTCATTCTGTGATAAAAACCGGGGGCGAAAAAGGAGTAACGGCAATTTCAGCAGCGCCTTGGGGAAGTGCCAGCATTTTGACTATTTCTTATGCATACATCAAAATGATGGGAGGCGAAGGATTAACGGATGCTACTAAGTATGCCATCCTGAACGCTAACTATCTGAAAGATCAGCTGAAGGATCATTATGAAATTCTTTATACCGGTATGACCGGCCGATCTGCCCATGAGTTTATTGTGGATTTACGACCGTTCAAACAATCAGCCGGAGTGGAATCTGTGGATGTAGCCAAGCGCCTGATGGACTATGGCTTCCACGCGCCGACGATGAGCTTCCCCGTTCCGGGCACCTTAATGATTGAGCCGACGGAAAGTGAGTCTATGGAAGAACTGGATCGCTTTATCGAAGCCATGATCTCCATCCGAAAAGAAATCCAGGAAATTGAGGATGGCATTGCAGACCGAGATGATAACGTACTTAAACATGCCCCTCACACCCAGCGGGTGATGATCGCCGAGGAATGGAACCGCAGCTACACTCGCGAAAAAGGCGCCTTCCCACTCGAAGACCTAAAATACGACAAATTCTGGCCGGCCGTCTCAAGAGTAGATGATGCCTATGGTGACCGAAACTTAGTTTGTTCCTGCATCCCCATGGAAGCTTACGAAGAAGGAATTGAAGCGGTTTAAAATATCGAACATTGAACAGAGGAATATTGAATATTGAAGGGAGAGGTATTTTCGTCTGAAGGCTTGAAATCCGTCTGACGAATTGGTTGGTTCACCTATGCCTCGCTCCGCACGCTCTGCGTCGGAGCGGAATGTTGAATCGGGTATCTTTACTTTAAATGTTAATTGCCCGTATTCGCACCCCTCTTTGTTACTCCCCTAAACTTAGGGGAGAAGACGCCTTTGGACAATATTGTGAATAAGTAAAAACCTCCGACCTTAGAAAAATGAGCGTTAAGAAGGTGGCGAAATGAAGCGTTAAGAAATAAACTGTTTTGCTGATAGGCTAAGAAGCTGCGACAAACGGTGAGGGAGCTTCAGTTTATTTAAGCGGAATGGAGTCAGCTTTAGCTCTTTTTTCGCAGTCGGGAGCTTTTGTTTCTTTTGTCGGCACAAAAGAAAAAAGATGATGATTACGACATAAAAAGCTATAGTGTCTAAACTAAATTGCTAAGCAGAGCTTAAATGAAATAACTTCAAAATTCTTTAATCAATATTCGATATTCCCCTACTCTCTCCACTCCGAAGGATCAAACCACCAGTACCCTTCACGGGCATAATCTTTTCGGGTGAGGAACTCGCGGAGGTCATTATCCTGAAGGTGTTCATTTTGCGCCAATGCTTTTCGAAAATCATCCCAGAGTTCTTCATGATCATCTAAAGCCGGGCCGTTAAACATCAGCTGGTAAAAATCATTTTCAAGGGTATTCCGAGATCGTCCCGGTTTCCATGTCTGAGCTTCAAAGATGGCATTATTCAGGATGCGTAACGCTTCAGGTTCCATAAACTTAAATACAATTGGGATATTCAATTACTCAAACGCAAATATCTGTAACTCAGGCTTAAATCCAAAGTTTAATCCTGAGGGGATTTATTTGGCCAATTTTGACTATCCTGTTGACCAATAAATAATTAAAATTCCGTCCATGAAATATCTCGTACTCTCCTTTTTATTAGCAGCTTCGACTTCCGCATTTTCTCAGCAAACCAATGCCGATATATTTTGGGAAAACCTTTCCGCTCAATGTGGAAAAGCGTTTATCGGTGAAGTGCTTGAAGCCCCGGCCGATGACGATTTCCGAAATCACGAATTGGTAATGCATGTCCTTTCCTGTGATGAAGACGTAATCAATGTTCCATTTTTTGTTGGCGATGACCGCTCCCGAACGTGGGTCTTTACAAGAATGGGTGATCGAATTCAGCTGAAACATGATCATCGCTATGAAGACGGAAGCGAAGATGAAGTGACCATGTATGGCGGAACTTCAACCAATACAGGACTCACAACATTGCAGTCATTTCCCGCCGATCAGGAAACCGCTGACTTGCTTCCCGAAGCGGCCGGTAATGTTTGGTGGATCGAGTTAGTGCCGGATGAGTACTACACCTACAACCTTCGGCGATTAGGAACGGTCCGGTACTTCAGCATTCGCTTTAACTTTGATAATGAAACCGACATTCCACCACCGGCTTGGGGGTGGGAGTGAGGGAATATCGAATATTGAACAGATGAATATTGAATGTTGAAGTGAAATGTTTATACCTCAGATATTGAAATTAGAAACCCTCGTTCCGACGCTCAGCGTCGGAACGCAATTGTTTATGAATGGCTAATAGCGTGTAAAAAAGGTCTGCTTTGTTTTAAGATGGGAGTACTCCGCTTAATTTGTTAAATTAATTATACGTGATTAAACGTTTTTAAATCAATGACAAAATTACCTTATGGAAAGAGTCGTACATATTGCTAAAAGTCATGCCGAAGCAAGAGAAAGGGACATTGAACAAGCTCTTGCTATGACGCTTGAGGAGAGACAGACGATAGCAAAAGAATTAAAAAAACGGGCATTTGGAAATGATGCCCCTGATGTCAAACAAGCACATAGAGGGAAAATAAATCAAGAAAAGTTTTAGATATATACCCTCGTTCCGGACGCTCTGCGTCGGAACGAATCAGGATTGGCTTAGTGAACTTTGAATAGTGATGTCCCCCTCCAAGGTACGATGAACCGGGCATTTCTTGGAAATATCCAGCAGCTTATCTAACTGTTCCTGATTCAAATCTCCTTTCACAATCAGTTCTTTTTCGATGTGATCGATTTTGCTTTTAGAGTCTTCACAATCCGCGCAGTCATCAGCGTGGCGCTTATTATGGCGCAATTCAAGATACAGATCATCCAGCGTCCAGCCTTTGCGGTCGGCATACATTTTAACCGTCATCAGGGTACAGGAGCCGAGGCCCATCAGCAGGTAATCGTAGGGATCAGGACCGGCATCTTGTCCTCCGGGTACGCTTCCCGGCTCATCAGAAATAAATTCATGTTTTCCGGCGGTGACCGTAGTTTTAAACTTCTCGTCTTTCGGAAGGTGGATATGGACTATCTTTTGTTCACTCATATGAATTTTAAATTTTTAAATGTTGAATTATAAATGACAGCATTTTATGAACATTTAAAATGTATCATTTACAATTTCATAATAATGTAATAACCAATAAATAACAGTTCAGACACTTCAACATAACATCAGTAGGGGATATTTAGCCAAAATCATCTATCACAGGGCTATGAAACGAACTATAGATACTGTTGTTTTGTCTGATATCCATCTTGGTACAGTTGGATGTCATGCCGTTGAACTGGTGCAATATCTGAATTCCATTGATCCCAAACGGGTCATATTGAACGGGGACTTCATCGATATGTGGAACTTCAAAAAGTATTACTGGCCGGATGCCCATATGCATGTGTTAAGAACCCTCATCACCATGATGACCAACGGCACCGATATTTATTACCTGACGGGCAATCACGATGAAGCCTTACGTAAAGTTTCGAGTTTGCAGCTTGGACCACTTTTCATTCGGGATAAACTGGTGCTGGAGATGAACGGGGAGAAAGTCTGGTTTTTTCACGGAGATATATTTGATATCACCATGAAACACAGTAAATGGGTTGCTCAACTGGGCGGAAAAGGGTATGAACTGCTTATTTTGCTGAACCGATGGATGAATGCTATTTCAGTAAAAATGGGATATGGAAAGTTCTCCCTTTCAAAAAAGATTAAAGACAGCGTAAAGCAAGCTGTGAATTTCATTGATGATTTTGAAGTCACGGCCATGGAGCTGGCCATAGAAGAAGGCTATGATTATGTGGTATGCGGACATATCCATCAGCCTAAAATTCGGGGATATGAAAACGAAAATGGGTCCGTGATATACCTCAATTCCGGCGACTGGGTCGAAAATCTGACCTGCCTGGAATATGACGGAAATGAATGGAGTTTATATCGATACAGCGAAGATGTTTCACTTCAAAAAAATTCCCGCATAAACTTACTAATGAAGAGTCATACATTTGATCATAAAGTGATGATCGGATGAAGATACTCTATGGCGTTCAGGGTACGGGGCACGGACATATAAGCAGGGCACGGGTGGTGCTTCCCAAACTGCGGGAGATCGCCGAAGTAGATGTCCTGATCAGCGGGTATAATTTTAAAATGAATATCGACGGACCGGTGCAATACAAAGCGCGGGGACTCAGCCTCACTTACGATAACAAAGGCAGCATCGATATGTTGAATACGGCGATGAATCTCCATCCGATAAAACTCATTCAGGATATACAATCGGTGCCCGTTGAGGAGTACGATTTCGTCGTCAATGATTTTGAGCCGGTTACTGCCTGGGCTGCAAAAAAGGCTGGGATACCGTGTGTGGCTATCAGTCACCAGGCTTCTTTTCTATCTGACAGGGTGCCACGGCCAGACCAAAAGTCGTTGATGGCAGAGCAGATTATGAGGCACTTTGCACCGAGTACGGCTGCCGTAGGTTCGCACTATCTTCGCTATGATGATTTCATAGAGCCACCCATTATCCGGCAACAGATTCGGAATCTGAATCCAACGCTTGGCAACCATATTACAGTGTATTTGCCGGCTTTTCATCATAGTAACTTAGTCACGCTGCTTAGAGAGGTGAAAAAGGTGGAATGGCATATTTTTTCGCCCGACTGTGACGAAAGTTATACCGAGGGCCATGTAACCGTTAAGCCGGTGGGTAAAGAGACCTTCCTGGAAAGCATAGAAAGCTGCCTTGGTATTGTCTCGGCGGCTGGATTTGAAACGACAGCCGAGGCCATGTACCTGGGGAAAAAGCTGCTCGCAATCCCCATCAAAAACCAATACGAGCAACTGTGCAACGCCGCTGCCCTCTCAAAGTTAGGTGGAGAGATTGTGTATGATATCAATTCGGATTTCACACAGCGATTATCAAACTGGATTCAACACGGCAACGTGTTGGATTTACCGGAGATTTCCGAAGAAAAAGTGTTGATCGATAAAATCATTTCGGCGGGCAGAGAATATGGGGTGGAAGATAAGAGAGTGAGAGAAGCGGTTAATGTAGCCTGATGAGAATTGTCATTACCAATTGGATTTTCATCGCATCGTTCAGTTTGTATTTATAGGAAAAGATGGTCATACATAGCCTCGGGTCATCCTGAACTCTTGAAGTATCTTGCCTTTTTCCTCGTTACGAACGTCCCGTTCGTAATGCATACAGAGAAGCTCTGCTTCAAAAAGGTCGAATAAAGGAAGGTACCTTGTAACGGTTTTCTCTTTCTTTTGTACTGACAAAAGAAACAAAAGCGCCCGTCCGCGAAAAAAGAGCTAAAGTTGACTGCATTTCGCTAAAAGAAATCAATGCTCCATCACGAGGCTTGCTTGTAATTCAAGTACCATGCGGTATGATTTATTTCTTAACGCTTCATTCCGTCACCTTCTTCACACTCTTTTTTCTAAGGCCGATGGGAAGTTATTATTTGATAATTGGGATTTCATCGCCTCGGGTCATCCTGAATACTTGAAGGATCTTGCCTTTTGCGAAGCATCTTATGTTTTGGTTGGTAGCACTGCTGAAGAACGAGAACCATGAGTTTAAAACTTGTTGAAAACCATCTTTCCAATTTACCCTTGCTTTTCCTATAATTCACTGTTATTCAATTGATTTAAACCAAAGCACTTGGTCTGACGACTTCAAGTCTGTCTGATCGATTTCGTGATAGATTCGAGTAACCTCGCAGCGTACGAAGTTCCTGCGAGCGTTACGGGTCCGAGGCCTGTAACCGAACGCTGCGAGGACCGTTGGACGCTCGCAGGTTCTTCCGTTGGAAACAGCAACATGTATTAAACAAGAAACTGGTTTTCGTTTATGCCACTATTCCAAAACGCGGTACTGAATAAATATCTCTCGGGGATTGATGATAAGAATGTGGATACGGCTTGGGAAGCGTTTACCGCTCACTTTCATAATCCTGAAGTTCAGAACAACATCCGCGAGGCTAAAGAAGAATCGTACCAGGAAGGATTTCTGGAAGATTTGTTTGTGAAGGTGCTGGGATATACCAAAAGTCCGGCTCCAAACTATAACCTGGTGGTGGAGCAAAAGAACCTCACTGATTCCAAAAAGGCAGACGGGGCTTTGCTGGACGGCGAGAAAGTCCGCGGGGTGATTGAGCTGAAGGGCACCGAAACCACCGATCTCGGCAAAGTGGAATCACAGGCGTTTGGCTATAAAAACAAACAGCCGGATGCCCTCTACGTCATCATCTCCAACTTCGAGAAGCTGCGGTTTTATATTGACAATGCGGTGGACTTCCTCGAGTTCAATCTCTTCACACTCACCAAAAAAGAATTCAAGGTGCTGTGGCTGTGCCTCGGGTATCCCAATTTTGCGAAGGGACTGCCCAAGAAGATCAAAGATGCTTCCCTCACCGAAGAAGAAAACGTCACCAAGAAGCTGTATAAGGATTACTCCGACTTTAAGCACGATATTTTTGAAAGCGTCAAAAAACATAATCCCGAGTATGATCCGCTTCTGTTGTTCAAAAAGACGCAGAAACTTTTAGACCGTTTTCTGTTCATCTTTTTTGCAGAAGACCGGAATTTACTTCCGCCAAATTCTATCAAGAAAATTATTCAGCAGTGGCATCAACTCAAAGAACTGGATGAATACCGGCCGCTGTATGAGCGTTTCGTCAAATATTTTGGATACCTGAATGAAGGCAGAAATGTGCCGGGAAAAGATGAAATATTTGCTTACAACGGAGGTCTTTTCGCTGATGATGAAGTACTGAACGACCTCACGATCAGTGATGAACTACTCTATAAACACAGCCTGCAACTGAGCAAGTACGACTTTGACTCGGAAGTGGACGTCAACATCCTCGGGCATATATTTGAGCATTCGCTGAACGAGATCGAGGAAATTACGGCCGAGCTGGAAGGGCAGGAAGTGGATACCTCCAAAACCCGCCGCAAAAAAGACGGGGTGTTTTATACGCCCAAATACATCACCAAGTACATTGTGGAAAACACGGTCGGGACATTGTGCGAGGGGCAGAAAGCCGAGCTGGAGATTGAAGACGAAGACTACCGCCCGAACCGCCAAAAGAAAACCAAGAAAGATTTACTGGACAAGCTGGAGCAATACCGCGAATGGCTGCTGGACCTCACCATTTGCGACCCGGCCTGCGGAAGCGGGGCATTCCTTAACCAGGCGCTGGAGTTTTTGATGGAGGAGCACCACTATATAGATGAATTGCAGGCAAAGTTGTTGGGTGAATCGATTGTGTACCCGAACATTGAAAAGAGTATCCTGGAAAACAACCTGTTTGGGGTAGATATAAACGAGGAGTCGGTGGAAATTGCCAAGCTGTCCCTGTGGCTGCGCACCGCCCAAAAAGGCCGCAAACTCACCTCGCTGAACAACCACATTAAATGCGGGAATTCGCTGATCGACGATCCCGACGTGGCCGGCGACAAAGCCTTTAACTGGGAAGAAGAATTTCCGGACGTATTCGCCAACGGCGGCTTTGATGTGGTGATTGGGAATCCGCCTTATGGAATTTTAATTGACGAAACTTCAAAACAATATTTTGAAGAACACTTTCCTCTTACAAGTTACAAGATCAATCTATATGTCTTGTTTATTGAAAGAATGTTACAAGTTTTCAAAAAGGGAGTAGTACATTTTATAATTCCAAAATCACTTCTCTTTAACTCTTACTATGAAGGTATAAGGAAACATCTTATTGAAAATACAGAGTTGAATGAAATTTTTACGATAACAGAAAAAGTATTTCAAGATGCTGAAGTCGGAAGTTCACTTCTCCTGAAATTTACCATTAGGGAAAATCCAGAATTAAATAATATCACAAGACTTGCGACTGCTGAAACGGTTGATAACTTTGTGACTAAGCAAGGATTGATTGAAAACCACAAGCCTCAGAACAGTTTTTTAAAAGTTCCAAAGAATGAAATTACAATTGTTTCATCCGAAGTAGAATCTATACTTGAGAAGCTTCAAAAGTTAAGCCCTTTGGAGGATTATTATTCTTTAAAGAATGGTTTAAATCCGGGCAATATTAAACACATACTAATTTCTGACAAAAAAAAGAATGAAGATCATAAACCAATAATTTGGGGTAGGGATATATCAAAATATCATATTGCTTGGTCCGGTGATTTTGTCAATTACAATGAAAATATTGATGAGAATATTTCTTTAGATGATGTAAAGTCAAAAAAAGGAATGAACAAACAGAAAAGAATTGATTTTGCTTTACGATCACCTGAATTATTTGAAAGAGAGAAGATTGTGGTCAGAAAAACAGGCGACTCATTAATTGCTACTCTGGATAAGGATAGATTTTACTTTGATACTCTTGTTCATGGAATTTATCAGGAAAGAGAGGAATTTCCACTGAAATATCTTTTGGGGATTATAAACTCAAATCCTGCAACTGAATTTTATAGAATGCTTCATGATATAAAGGGTAAGACATTTGCTAAAATTAGTCTTACAAATCTTGGCTCTTTCCCAATTCCTAAACCATCAAAACAAGAAATTGATAAAATTTCAGAAAGGGTTGATAATCAAATGGAATTGATGAGTTCCTTTTATAGCGTAGAAAAGAAGTTTCAAGATATACTACTTGCTAAATTCGACATCCCAAAACTCAGCCGGAAACTCCAAAG
>JAVLBT010000005.1:0-51596 GCA_031580945.1 Gracilimonas sp. | reverse complement strand
GCTTTTAAAAATTTTGTTCCCAAGCGCTATACTCGTTTCCAACATCCCCAGCTTAATCTCGTTACGGTGCTCTGCTCCGTAATGCCCGTCCGAGGCTCCGCCTCAAAAATTAATACACCACCGGAACATTATTAAAAAAGGGCATCCTAACCCAGTTTGAGGCAGAGCCTCACAGATAGGTTCCGCAGCAGAGCGGCGGAACCAGTGTAAATTTTAAATTTAGCTACACACCGCTTTTATATAGGGATTGGATAAGAGAGTCATTATTTTTAAAGCTCACTCATTGATATCAAACCAACCTTTTTTTAAGAATGATCGTATCTAAATTTGGCGGTACCAGCGTGGGCACATTTGAAGCCATGCAGCGCAGTGCCAAAATTGTTGCAACCGACCGAAATCGACAGCTCATCGTAATTAGTGCAACTTCAGGGACTACCAATGATCTGGTTGCTCTTTCCACAGAAGACAATTCCACTAAACGGGAAGAAATATTAAGCCGAATAGAACGCCGGCACCTTTCGATTATAGAGCATTGTAAAGATCAGGAAAAACTTAAAAAGGATTTTTATACCGAATTTTCAAATCTACGGGAACATCTGGACTTTGTAGGTCGAGACAAACGCTGGAAGGATACACTCTTTTCTTTTGGTGAATTAATGTCTACCAGGATCTTTGTACAAGTATTGCGTGAACACGGGGTTGAGGCAGAGTGGCTGGATGCCCGACAGGTTATGAAAACGGACTCAACTTTTGGGAATGCCGAGCCTGTACTCTCTTCCATAAAAAACAAAGCGGATGAACTGATCGATTCCGGTAAAACTTATCTCACACAGGGATTCATTGGGTCAGATGTTTTTGGGAACACTACCACGTTGGGCCGTGGGGGAAGTGATTTTTCAGCTTCAATATTTGCGGAAGCAGTTGGAGCTAATACTCTTGAGATCTGGACAGATGTAGCCGGTGTATATACCACAGATCCGCGTATTGTACCTGAGGCTTATCCTATCCATGAGATCAGTTTTGACGAAGCAGCTGAGCTTTCGGTATTTGGGGGGAAAGTACTGCATCCTGCTACTTTAAAACCAGCAATACGTGGAGGGGTGAATGTGCGGGTAGCTTCAAGCTCGGATCCGGATCAGCCCGGTACTTACATTGTAAAGGAAGCAAAAGAAAAACCAACGCTCCGCGCTATTTCACTTCGTAAAGACCAAACACTATTGACGGTAAACAGTCTTCAAATGCTGCACCAGCATGGATTCCTGGCACATCTTTTTAAAACACTGGCTGAGCATAAGATCTCCGTTGATTTGGTGAGTACCAGTGAAGTGAGCGTTGCCTTGACCTTAGATACTGCCGTAAATGCCGCTAATAAAGTTGAATTGACCGATGAGGTGCTGGAGGAACTGAGTCATTTTGCCGAAGTGATCGTTGAAAAAGATCTGGCATTGATCGCACTCATCGGAAATGATCTGCAAAAAACTTCAGGTATTGGAGGCCCGCTTTTTACAGCACTCGAAAAATACAATGTCCGTTTGGTATGTCATGGTGCCAGTCCAAATAATTTGTGTTTCCTGGTAGACCATGAACAGGCTGAGGATATTGTACGGATGGTGCATAAGAAGTTTATTGAGAAATAAGATTTTCTTATCAACTTCATAAGTAAAAGTGTCTTAATCGGGTAAATAAAGTCCGTTCAAAGCCTTATTTTAATCTGAATATTGAATGAAGTTTACCTATGAAAATAGCAGTTATTGGAACCGGTAAGACAGGTGGGAAAGTGGTGGAGTTGTTGGGCGAAGAATGCTCAGATACTTTTAATGAACACAACCCGCCTACCGCTGAAAAACTACAGCAATCAGATGCCGTAATCATTTTTGTACCCGGGGATGCTGTTTCCGATATCATAAATGAGGTATTGGAGTCAGGTATTCCTGCAGCCTGGGGCAGTACCGGCTTAGACTGGCCCGTCGATCTTGACGACCAGGTGAAAGAAAAGAATACCAAATGGATATTAGCCTCCAATTTTAGTTTGGGAATGAATGTTATCCGGAAAAGTATTCAGGCAATCTCAACGGCATCAAATATTTTAGATAATCCTGAGTTTCATATTCATGAAGTACATCATGTGCATAAGAAAGACGCACCCAGTGGTACAGCATTATCCTGGAAAGAATGGCTGGATAAAGAAGCCGAGGTAACCTCAGACCGGGAAGGAGATGTGAAAGGGATTCATGAACTAACGGTGAAAACAGCTACAGAAGAGATTACGTTAAAACATAAAGCGTTAGATCGAGCATTGTTCGCTGAAGGAGCAATTTGGGCTGCTAAGCAATTAATAGAAAATACAGGTATTGATAACGGTGTGCACGCATTCGGCCAGATCTTTGATCAATTAATCATGGAGGAAGAATGATACAGGATTTTAAACTTTGGACCGCCATTATCACTCCAATGAACGCTGATGGAAGTGTAGATTATGAAAGTCTTGAAGTACTTCTTAGAAAACAAGAAGAAGCCGGAAACGGAGTGCTGGTATTAGGAAGCACGGGCGAGGGTTTGAATTTAAATGAAGAAGAGAAAAGAGGAATTGTTCAATTCACCAAAAGCCTGAGCCTAAATGTGCCCATGATGGTTGGCATAGGGGGATTCAATTTATCTGCCCAGGTTGATTTTATCCATTGGGCTAATGAGATGGAACCGGATGCACTGCTGTTAGTAACGCCTCTATATGCAAAACCTGGTGCTGAAGGACAATTTGAATGGTTTTCAGAACTGATGGCAGAGACTGAAATACCGTGTATGTTGTACAATGTGCCCTCAAGAACAGGGGTGAAAATGCACCCATCCGTACCAGCCCGGCTCAACCGGGAATTTGATAATCTCTTTGGAGTTAAAGAAGCAAGTGGCAGCGTGGAAGAGTTTAAAGCATTCAGAATGGAAGCTCCTGATGTTAAATTTTATAGCGGTGATGATGGCATGACTCCTGCTTTTACGAAAGAAGGGGCCGTTGGGCTCGTGTCGGTAGCTGCAAATGTATGGCCGAAAGCGACTAATAACTATATAGAGAAGTGTCTTTCAGGAGATACAAAAGATCTTTTTCCGCTCTGGAAGAATGCAACCGATGCTCTTTTCAAGGCTCCAAATCCTATTCCAGTCAAAAGATTACTGCATACCAAAAAATGGATCGCGAATGATAGCGTTCGACTTCCACTTTCATTAGGTGATATTACAGATGAAATTGAGGAAAATCTGAAAATAGCAGATCAAGAAATTTCGAATTGGCTGGATTCACAATAAATTAAACCGGATTTAAACAAACTATAATTATAGAATGAATTACGAAGATATTTTAAATCAACTTGAAGAAGGAACGGTCCGTGCGGCTAACAAAACCGAGAACGGCTGGGAAGCAAATATTGAAGTGAAGGAAGCCATTTTAGCTTCCTTTAAAGATGGAGAAAACACCAGCTATGAAGGTATTTATGATGGTTTTGTAGACAAGCATAATTTGCCGCCGCGTTATTTTGCACCTAAGGATGGCGTGCGTTTGGTGCCGGGAGGATCTTCAGTTCGCCGTGGTGCGTATGTGTCCTCTGGTGTGATCATCATGCCCCCAGCTTATATTAACGTTGGAGCATATGTGGATGAAGGCTCGATGGTTGACAGTCATGCATTGGTAGGTTCTTGTGCTCAGATCGGTAAGAATGTACACCTATCTGCTGGCGTTCAGATCGGGGGTGTTCTGGAGCCGGTTGGAATGAACCCGGTGATCATTGAAGATGATTGTTTTATTGGAGCCGGATCAGTGGTTGTGGAAGGAATTTTAGTAAAGAAAGGCGCAGTTATAGCGCCTGGCGTCACCTTGTCAAAGGCAGTACCGATTTATGATACCGTAAATGAAACCATATTAGAACGTGGTTCAGCTATTCCAGAAAACGCAGTTGTGATTCCTGGTACCCGTCCGGTTAACAACAAATGGGCTAAGGAAAACGGTCTTAGTATGGCCTGCCCAATTATCGTGAAATACCGGGATGAAGGCAGTAATGCATCTCTGGAGCTGGAAGAAGCATTGAGATAATTTCTGAAGCGAATCTGTAAATTCTAAAGCCCGGACATATCAAGAGTGTTCGGGCTTTTTTTATGGTCTGTATCTGATTTGGAATTCGTAGAATTCCAGTAGCTAATTAACATGAGTTCGAGATAATAATTGTCATTTGTTGTCACCCTGAGCGTATTAAATGGATAATTAAGAACATGTAGTGTTCCGCGAAGGGTCTCAAAGTCTAAATAATTGGGTTGTAGTATGGTTTGAGATCCTTCGCGTCAAACAAGTTGTACTCATTTAGCTTTCTAAGCGCTCAGGATGACAACTTTTTCGATCATATATCGAACTCACGTTAATTAAGCTAGATCACTCTCCGCGAGACTCTGCGTACCTCTGCGAGAAAAAGATTGCCTTAGAAAGGTAGAGCGATAATTCGGCCTAATATTTCACTCAGAGTTGCGCAGATATGTATCACTGATTTTCGCAGAGTTTAAACTTCCAGATAATAAAAAAGGCTCAAGGGTTTGCTTGAGCCTTATTAAATTCAATAGTTGATCGGATCTTAATCTAAATCTTCGGGAAGATTGAAATCTATATTTGTTCGGTAATCTCCCAAGAGATGCTGTGCGAAATAATACCACTTTTGTCGCTCGAAGTACGGCTGATAAGGTCCAAAACCGTGCCGGCGCCCGGGCAGGATCATCATGTCAAATCGCTTACCGGCTTTAATGAGTGCATCAGCCAGACGGATAGTGTTTGCAGGGTGCACATTGTTATCCATGTCTCCGTGAACCAATAACAGGTGTCCTTTTAAATTTTCAGCAAGTGCAGCATTAGTCTTGATTTCGGACTCAAACGTTATTTGCTCTTTTTCCACTTCAACGCTGTCATCGTTCATTTGCTTAACGGTTTTCTTGTGTTCCTTTACACCGTGATGCGTTTCACTCCACCAGTGATTATACACATTGTTGTCATGATTACCGGCTGAAGATACGGCAACATCATAGAAATCAGGATAGGTTAGAAGGGCAGCCGTGCTCATGAATCCTCCACCTGAGTGACCAAATATTCCAACTTTGTCTTGATCAATGTAGGAATGCCTTGAGGCCAGCTGCTCGATGCCATATTTGTTGTCTTTAAGAGGATAATCGCGCAAGTCACCATAACCATAGGTGTGATAATAACGAGAGCGAACCGGACTGCCACCCCGATTCCCGAAGGCAACCACGACAAAACCAAGTTGAGATAAAGCTTGGTTACGGCCGGTACTACCCGTTAAAGAAAAATCTGTGGGAAAAGGTTCTACCTGAGGGCCCGGATACACATACGAAATGATGGGATAGGATTTGGTAGAGTCGAAATCAAATGGCTTCCACATAACACCATACAGGTCAGTATTTCCATCAGCGGCCTTTATCTGAAATTCTTCAGGTGCTTTCCAACCAATTTCTTTAGCCGGACTTATATCCACTTTCTGAAGTTCAAGTATGATCTTGCCGTTGCCATCCCTGAGTACGGAACTTGTTGGCATATCTACGCGAGAAAAATTATCCACAAAATAGTTGCCTTCATCTGATTCTGAGATGCTGTGATCAGCATTTTCAGGGGTAAGGTGACGGAAATTGGATCCATCAAATTTCACGCTGTAAAGATGTTCGTAATAGGGATGATCACCATCGCGCCCATATCCTTCAAAAAATATAGTTTGTCGGGCTGTATCGATCTTTACCACATCCCCAACCACAAAACTTCCTTGTGTAATTCTGTTTTTGAGATTGCCCTCTGAATCGTAACGGTATAACTGTCCCCAGCCGGTACGTTCGCTCCACCAAATGTATTCTTGTCCATCATTGATGATGCCCAAATACTGAAAACTCCAGTTTAAATAGGGCTTATTGGTTTCGCTT
This sequence comes from Gracilimonas sp., assembly GCA_031580945.1. Classification (GTDB taxonomy): domain Bacteria; phylum Bacteroidota; class Rhodothermia; order Balneolales; family Balneolaceae; genus Gracilimonas. The sequence goes on along the minus strand of JAVLBT010000005.1, from coordinate 45,644 downwards.
AGAAGTACTTCTGTCTCTCCGGTTTCAGTGTTTCCTATAAGAATATCAACTTTGTCTGAGGTACGGTTTTCGCGGTAGATGTACAGTTTATCAGAACTGTTGGCACGGTAATCACCGGTTTGGTGATCGCCGTAATTGGCTCTCAGTTCCTGATCTTCCCATTTATCAGTATCCATGATGATCTTTTCACGGCTTTCAATATCAATTACCTCAATCTGTTCTATGCCAATTTCTTCTTCACCAGGCATGGAATATTTATAAGTCTCAAGTTCGGGACGTTCACCCAGGGAATTGATCACCCAAAGTTCATCGACTTTTCGATTGTCGGTACGTTCTACATAAAGTTTGGTCTCATCATCAAAAAATCGGGCACGGGTACGTAATCTTTTATCAGATGTAGTATCACCTTGCACAGACTGATAACTAAACCAACGCTCCCCATCCTCGGTAAGCTGAATTTCTGTACTATCGGGATCATCGGACCTCATCAAATAGAGATTGTGATTTTTGGCAAAAGCGATCCACGTGCTGTCAGGAGAGTGTGTAGCCCAATTCTTCCGATCCTCTTTCTTTAACGAATCACCTTTTATGAGGTCATTATCATTGATTTCATATGTGAATTCAATACTATCTACATGAAAAGTGAAAAGATCTTTTTCGGTATTATATTCAAAGTCGTTTAGATCAAGATCTTTATAATTGAAAGGGCGTTTGAAGATATCGGAAAGTTGAGCCGCCATATTTTCACGATCGAAAAGTGAACGTTGAGATGGACGTTCGGCATCAACAAAGTACCAATTTGTACCTTTTGAATTTTCAAATTCATACCAAAAAGAGTTAGATTTTTCTATCCACTCGGGTTCAACCTCGGTATCGCCAATCAAAGTTTCCATGCGTTCACCAGTAAAACGCTCTGCGGCTTCAAAATTAGCCTGTGCTGGTAAAATTTTTGGAAAGGACAGAAAAAGAAGAAGTACAATGGAAATTTGAATTTCTTTCATAGAGAATTTTTACAATTAAATGATGATCTTTAATTAATGCTATTTTTATGTAAAACACTGCTAAAGGTGAGTTAGGCCAGGTATTATTTTTTAAACTTTTGTTGTTCATTTTCAAAGTCTTCATCGCTGATAAGCCCTTGTTGCCAGAGGCCCGTGAGGTAATCGAGGCGGTCCATTTCTCCCGGTTCGTATTGCGTCTCCCTGGGCTTTGCCTGTTTTTTTGCTTCAATGCGTTTGAGCTCCGCCTGAACAGCTTTTTCAATAGAATCCGCTATACGTGAAGGATCAGAAAGTCCTACCAGCTCAATTTCACGCCCTGATGTTTTGATCGTTACTGTTCCAACTCCAAATTTTTTTTCCTCAGCTACAGCTTTTCGAATATCAACCAAATCAATGTTTTGGGAAATATGGCCGTCAACAACAGTGATCTTTTGATCTGTAATTTCATACCGGATGCCCGCATGCGTTTTGCGCGTCCTCCACAATATATATAGGCCTATTAGGACAGGTACAAGTAATATACCTAAACCATATTGCCAGATAAATGCTTTCCAGGAAGGGGTTAGCGTGATGGAACGTTGGGAGTTTTTCATAACAGATTTTACAGATTATATCCCAAAAAAATCGAGGGGTTTTTTGTATATTTTAGCATTGTAACGTAGCTATAGTTAACAAAATTCATGAACTCTTGAAACCCTGGAAATACGTTGTTGCTGTTGGAATGACGATTGTTATTGCAGCTGGCTTTATCATACATATCCCGTTTATACCTATACTTGAACAAACGGCCAGAAATATATTCTTCCACGTTCCTATGTGGATGACTATGTACGCTCTTTTTGTTATAAGTTTTTGGTACAGTATCAAGTATTTAAATGAACCAAAGCCTGATTTTGACATAAAAGCATCTTCGGCGGCAAGTGTGGGTGTTGCTTTTGGGATTTGTGGCTTATTAACGGGTTCATTGTGGGCTCGTTTTACCTGGGGTTCGTGGTGGACGTTTGCTGAACCAAAAATGAACTTGGCTGCATTGGCGATGATGATCTATGTAGCTTATTTTATGCTTCGTTCAGCTTTTGACGATCAAGAGAAACGCGCAAAATTAGCAGCCGTTTATAACATATTCGCAGTTACGACTATCCCGTTTTTGCTGTATGTGGTTCCGCGTCAATTAACAAGCCTGCACCCCGGTGCTGATGGAAATCCCGCATTTAGTGAAATAACAGCCGCAGAACTTCGGTATATTCTATATCCTGCTTTTATCGGGTTTATTGCACTTGGCGTTTGGATCTATGACATAGTCCATCGTTACAAAAAAGTTCAATTCGAACTTGAAAATTCATAAATTTTCTAACCATTAAAAATAACCCTATTAATGCAAGAAGATTCACTTGTAACCGTTGACACCCTGACTCAGGCTTATTCTGATCAGTGGGTAGGTTCAGACGGAGCTGTAGAAGCAGGAGCATTTATTCAATTTATGTCATCGAACGAACTTATATATGTTGTTTTAGGAGTCAGCCTGATCATTTGGTTCGTACTCCTGTTTTTCCTTTTCCGGGTAGACCGAAAAGTGAGTAAACTTGAAGATCAAATTCAATCATCTACCAAAGAAGCATGAAACCAAAACTAATTATTGGCATAGTAGCCATCGTAGGATTTACATCATTATTGATGTACAATTTTGGCGAGAGTATTAGCACTTATACCACTTTTGAGGATGCCGGGGAGCGGACAAATGCCCATATCCCCGGAGTTTGGGATGAAGATAAGGGTGCGGAATTTTCTCTCGAGTCTAAACGATTTATTTTTTATATGATCGATGAAGCCGGGGAATCACGTAAAGTGATATATCCAAAACCTAAGCCCAACAATTTTGAAGATGCCGACCAGCTGGTAGTCATAGGAGAGATGCGCGGGGACACCTTTTACGCAAATGAAATGCTTATGAAGTGTCCGTCTAAATACAATGACGCAGACCCCGGACAATTTTCACAAGCCACGCAAAGCTGATCTTAAACTCAGGCAAGGGTTATAACCTTTGCTGATAATGAATATTTTTATGTTAGGTATTCTTGGTAAAATCATGATCTCCGCCTCATTTGCAACTTCGGTGTTGGCGTTGGTATTCTACTTTTATTCTGCAAATCGCGATCAGGTAAAGACACTGAGAATTGGGAACTGGTTATTTGCTGCAAAAACACTTTTCCTGGTTGTAGCATCTGGAGTATTGATCTATCTCATCTTTCAGCATCAATTTCAGTATTACTATGTATTCAATTATACAAGCCTTGACCTGACACCGCGCTATCTGTTTTCTTCTTTTTATGGAGGACAAGAGGGGAGTTTCATGTTATGGATCCTCATTTCAGCATTTATTGGATTTGGTTTGATGAAATGGACCCGGCCACCTTATAAAGCTCCTGTTTTATTTTTTCTGACAATGACTCAGGTATTTCTTTTATCAATGTTGTTGGGATGGGATATTTTTGGAATGAAATTAGGAGCTTCCCCATTCCGAACTATTGCAGAAGAAATGCCTAATGCCCCATTCCTGCAATCAAATCCTGATTTTGTGCCCTCCGATGGCAGTGGGCTTAATGACTTACTGAAAAGTCCCTGGATGATGATTCATCCACCGGTATTGTTCGTTGGTTTTGCCATGATGACCGTCCCATACTGTTTTGCAATGGCCGCACTTTGGAAACAAAAGTATCATGAATGGATCAGTCCGGCATTACCCTGGACTTTAAGTGCTAATGTAGCCTTATTAACGGCAATTTTTCTTGGAGGTTATTGGGCCTACGTAACTCTTTCATTTGGGGGATATTGGGCATGGGATCCGGTTGAAAATGCGTCTTTAGTTCCGTGGTTAATTGGGACAGCTGGGATTCATACTATGATCATACAGCGAAAAAGTTCAGTAGCTCAGAAATCATCGATCTTGTTTGCGATTTTGGCATATGTATTCATTGTATATGAAACATTTTTAACAAGATCAGGGATTTTGGGTAGCTCATCTGTTCATAGTTTCGTTGATTTGGGCTTGTATAATCAACTACTCGCATTTATGCTTGTAGTTACAGTTGTTGGTTTGGGGCTGTTTTTTTGGAGATATAAAGAACTTCCTTCACCAGAGAAAGAGTCAAGTATACTTAGCAGGGAGTTTATGACGGTTTCCGGGGCAATGCTGCTACTTATTCTTGGACTTGTGATCATTTTAGGTACAAGCTCTCCCATCATAGGAAAATTATTTGTTGAAAACCCAACACCACCCGAGATCAGTTTTTATAACGATTGGAGTATGCCGATCGCTATGATCATGGCGATATTTACAGTAATAGGGCAGTATTTGTTCTGGAAAAAGTATGACGCTGAGTCTTTAGCATCTGAGCTTATAAATCCTCTTTTGGTTACGAGTACAGTCACTATTTTGACCATAATTTTAGGGGATGTCCGAAATATCTATTACATGGTTTACCTGTTTTGCGGATTTTTTGCCATTTTTGGAAATGGATGGGTCCTGTTTCGACTGGCAAAACAGAAACCCAAACTGATCGGAGGGTCACTTACACACGTTGGATTTGGATTACTGCTTGTAGGAATATTAGGCTCTTCAGCTTACAATCGTCCGCTGGTTGATCAAAAAACGGCGGAGTATAATGAAGCAGTTCGGCAAGGGGAAGTTACCGATGAACAGGGATTCAAAGTTACGCAGCTGGAAGAAATGCTTATGCTGAACTTAAATGAAACGGTGCTTATTGATGGCCGGTATATGGTAACCTATGAAGGATATGAACTGGACAATACCGTTCGTCGTGGACAGCAGACTTACAAGATAAAGTTTGAGCCGGTTGATGGCGGAAAACCATTTTATATGAAGCCAGAAGTTTATCCCATGCTTACATCATCCACAGCAGAGAATATACAGTGGTCGGTTGATCCAGACGTTCGGACTGGCCTTTTTAGTGATATTTATCTTTACGTGGGAGGAAGTTCATATGTTCAGGAGCAAAATGACCGTGCTTCCGAAATGAACTCACTGATGCAAAATGTGGCATCTCAGGATACTACTTCAGATAAGGACTTGGTGCAATCCTTTGAATTATCACCCGGGCAAAGCCTGAATGTAGGCAAGTATACCCTTCGTTTTGTCAATTACATGAGAACGGACAGTACTGAATTGCCACCAAATACATCCATTGGAGTTCGGGCGGAAGTGGAAGTGATTCATCCGGCGAGTGGTAGAATTGTAACACTGAACCCGCTATTCGCAGTCTATTCAGAAAATGGCCAAAGTTATATCTATTCACCCCCTTCTTTTGCCAGAGAATTTGATCTGGAATTTCAATTTACTGAGATAAAGCCTCAGGAAAACAGTATAGAACTAACAGTGACCGGACTCGAGGAAGAGTATGAACCTGAGTGGGTACTCATAGTGGCTGATGAAAAACCATTTATTTCGGTCGTTTGGACTGGTACTTTCGTACTGATGATTGGATTTAGCGTCTCAATTTACCGACATTGGGGCAGAGAACGGAAGAAGAACTCCGAATAAAGAACATCCAACATCCAACGCCTAACTTTTTTGGAAGAATATGATTAAAGCGACCAATAAAATTATTAAGGAATTACGTTCACCCTTCGCTGTTGAATGTTTGATGTTCGATGTTCAAAAACTACTGGTTATATCGTTTATCAGCTTATTTCCCGTTATAACTCTTGCCCAAACACAAGATAATCTTCCTTCTCCGCGCGGTGCTTTTTTGCGCTCTTTAGTGATGCCCGGTTGGGGACACCATTATGCCGATCATACAAACTGGAATCGAGGCAAATATCACCTTGCTGGGGAAGTAGTGCTGGTTCTGTCATATTTTGGTTTGGATGCCCGTGCCAATACCCTTGAAAATGATTTTTATACGTTAGCCCAGAGTAAAGCAGGCACAAATCTATCCAATAAATCTCGAGACTATCTCATAGCAGTTGGTAATTATGATAATCTACAGGAGTATAATCAAGCTCAGCTTCGTACAAGAAACTGGAATAGAGTGTATCCTGACAGCCCAGAATTCAGATGGAGTTGGGAAAGTTCAGAGCTGAGAAATCAGTACCGGGATACAAGAGAACAAGTGGATGGAAATCGTAGTCAATTGCCCACATTAATTTCTCTCATGGTGGTAAATAGATTGGTTAGTGGGATCAGTGCTTTTGTTAAAGCCAGGGATATGGGAGAAAATTTACCCCAAGCCAGTTTTACCTATCTAAACCAGTTTGGGCAAAAAGGTGTAACAGCTAAGCTTCGTTTCGATTTTTGATTAAAATTTATAGCATCCATTCTAATTGAACAAGTGCTCAGAATATAATTTGTGTCTTAAGGACTTAGTGGGGCAGTGATTTCGCAGCGGATGCCTAATATCTAATTCCATATAAAATAGAACTACGGGTTGTAAAGCTTAATTTAGATTTTCGCCACACTCAAAGGCTTATCAAAACAGGTTTGTGAGTATGACTTCAAAGTTATTAGTGTTCTTAAATGTTTATCCTGAACATCCAAACGACATGAAATGTACAAAATTAGGTGTTGCCTAAATATCTGTAAAAACCCATTTCATTGGCTTGAAAAACGCTTCCAAAACCACTAATCTGCAGAAAATTAAAACCGAATAAAATCATAATAATGGAAGTAAAAAAAGTTGCTGTTATCGGCGGTGGAACGATGGGAAATGGAATTGCCCACGTTTTTTCGATGAGTGGAATCCCCGTAAACCTGATTGAGACTAAACAAGCATTTGCAGATCGGGCACTTTCAACTATCGAGAAGAACCTGGATAGGATGGTAAAGAAGGATAAGATCGATAAAAATAAAAAATCAGATACCCTCGATAGCATTTCCGTATTCCTTGATGTAGCAGAAGGAGTGAGCGACGTTGATCTGATAATAGAAGCAGTTCCTGAAAATTTTGAGATCAAAAAAACCGTTTGGAAGCAGGTTGATGAAGCTGCACCTGATCACGCAATCCTGGGATCAAATACTTCTTCAATTTCTATTACAAAGCTGGCTTCCCTAACAAGCAGGCCCGAAAAGTTCATTGGGATGCACTTTTTTAATCCCGTTCCAGTAATGAAATTAATCGAAATTGTACGTGGACTTGAAACCAATGACGACACGTATAAAGTTGTAGAAGAAACCGCAGATAAACTCAGTAAAGTGTCGGTTCCTGTTAATGATGCACCTGGATTTGTCAGCAATCGAGTACTGATGCCCATGATCAATGAAGCAATTTTTTGTGTGGGTGAAGGGGTTGCCAAACCAGAGGATGTTGATGAGGTCATGAAACTTGGAATGGCTCACCCAATGGGTCCATTAAGGCTGGCTGATTTCATCGGGTTGGATGTATGCCTTGATATCCTAAATGTGTTATATGAAGGGTTTAAAGATCCTAAATACCGCCCGGCTCCCTTGTTGGTTAAGATGGTAGATGCGGGAAAATTAGGTAATAAAACGGGGCAAGGATTTTACAAGTACGACTAATACATATGTATTTTTTATAGCATCTCGGTCTGACGGATTACCCGTTTGACCGATGGGTGGATTCGACTTACCAAACTTTAGCTATCGATCAGACCGGCAATCGGTCAGATCGAGATTGGACAATTTAAAATCCTCATTGTCTTTAACCCATGATTTTGTTGCCTAAGCGCCATCCAAATTGTTTTTTTATGACCATCCAGGAACACGTTGATCAGCTAAACCGAAGATTCAAGACGGGAATATCGCGGGAGCACAGTTACCGGGGCGATTTGCAGTCGTTGTCATTTCCTCAGTCTGACGGCTTTCCGTCCGTCTGACCGATTGGTGGATTCGAGCAACTATGCCTTAGCATCGATCAGACGGCTCTTTGTAGCAAGGGGGAACGAGGTAAGTCCAGCCGTCAGATCGGGTTAGTTGCCATGTCCTTCATTGTCCACGAAGCTCCGGCTTTTAGTGAAAACATTCTTGTCCCGTCCAACAGGACCCTATCTCTTTCTCTTTCCCTCCGGCGAGTAGAATAAAACTATTTTATCATTGGCACGGCCGCAAGGAAAGAGGACGCTTTGGTGAGAGTTTTGGCAAGTAGTATAATTTTGCCGAAACGATTACCCAATCTGGCTTGATGGCAAAAACAACATCACAAATTATACATGCGTCTCCTTCCTTGGTCCCGCAAAGCGGGATTAGGGAAGGAACAAGGATGGGTTCTTGGTAGGGCAAGCTCTAATGTTATTTTAATCTCGAAAAAATTACCTCACGGTCTGACAGCTTGCCGGGCGTCTGACCTATGGTTTGAACTTGGTCATGCGGCCATTAACCATCCATCAGGCCAGTCATCGGTCAAATGGATTTCTTGTTGGATTTTATAAAGTTAAGCCGCCACCGATTCTTCTAAGATCTCATCAGACATGAAGATCACTTTATTGGCCTTCAGCAGTAGATCGTGAAGTTTCCGGCTTACCAAATGTTTTACTTCGTTCAAACTTTTTGGTGAAGTTAACTCATATTGGAAATAAGAGATTAAGTTAATCGCAGACAGGTAACGGCCGTTTTCATCGCCATCAATTTCAATATGCCAGCGCGTAATGATATTATCCTCTTTGAGCATATCATTTACTTTTTTGCTGATGGATTCCATCCATTTACTCGCTTTTTCAACTCTGTAATTCCCAGTTTCACCCGGTACCTCTGGTTGGCAAAGGTCAATGTCAAATAACCAGCTCATTTCAACGTCAATCGTTGGTTTTACGGCCGATTTAGTAAGGGTTTCAATTTTTAGGAAAGGATGACTATCCATGCCCTCAAGCTCTTTAGCCATTGTTGTTTCTCGAAAACTGTCCCAGTCAAAGTTAATTGAGAGAGAATGCATGAAATGTGAAACATGATCCAGATCAATGATTAATTCCAAACCAGTTGCATGAATCTTATTATCTTCCCACTTCCTGAATTTCTTAGTGTTTATACCCCTTTTTCCCAATTGTGATTCTACAGTGTTAATGATAGAATTGAATATTGGATAATGCATGAAATTTTAAATTTCCCCTCTGTTTTTCAATGAATTATTACGAATTAATATATCTAAATAAAGCCCTCAAAAACAAGTTTATTGGGGGACATATTGAGCAAGCTGTAAGTCCTTATAAGAACTATGTCGAATTTTTTATTCAAGTAAAATCAGATAGTTATAGGCTATGCTTTAGTACAGCTCCGGGCAATATCGCCCTCTACATGGATAATTACAGAGGCGCAAAAAAAAGTAACACAATAAATTTTTTTGAAGATCTATATGGTAAAAAGATCATTAATGTGAGCATACCGGAAACAGATAGGTGGTTATATCTGCATTTCGAGGATCAATCCGTTCTATACTTTCGATTATTTAGTAACCGTGCAAACGTTTTTCATGTAGAGGATAGACATATTAAGTCAGTTTTTAAGGAATATGATACTATAGGGGAAGAGCCGCCACCACCACAGGAATTGAATGTATATAAGGTAGAAGAGGATATCAGTCGGAAAAGTACGAAGAACAAGATCGTAGCGATCAATGCAATGTTTCCCAGGCAAAATATTCCAGAATTAATAGATCATTATGGGTTGGATGATTACACTGTGGAACAACTTCAGGCTTGGGTAGAAGAAGTATGTAAAAAATTAGAGGAAACGCCTTATCCAAGATTACTTGAGAACGGTGAAACCACGTTGTTTTCAGAAGACCTGTTACCTGTAAAAACCGAAAAAGAATTTGAGGATGTGAATCACTTGATTCTTTACCGGTATAAAACATATTCTCAAAATCAGAGGCTGAAGCAAAGAAAGTCGACACTGATCAAAGGACTGAAGCGAAAGATCAAACGCACAAAATCTGGCTTAAAAAACCTTCATAATGCTGATAAAGGCCTTGAAAGAGCTGAAAAGTATGAGCAATGGGGACACTTGTTGATGGCTAATGCTCATCTTGGAAACGTAAATTCCGAGGAAATAGAGGTTGATGATCTCTACAGTGAATCACAAAAAGTGAAAATACCTCTGGAAAGAGAGCTTGATATAGCTGGTAATGCTCAACGTTATTATAAAAAAAGCTCGGGGGCTGAGCGTTCTTATGAGGAGGCGATGAAGCGGATTCCAATAATGGAAAAGGAAAAAAAACAGGCCGAAAAGTTACTTGCGGAGGCTGAATCGATCACTAACTTGTGGGAGTTCAGAGATTGGGAGGATGAAAATGAAGCAGTGCTTTCTGAGTACAGAAATCAAAGCGGAAGCAATAAAGATGAAGACCATCTTCCATTTCACACGTTAAAAGTAAAGGATTACACCGTTTGGATAGGTAAGAATGCTAAAAGTAATGATGAACTTGTGCAAAGAGCTCATAAAGAAGACGTATGGATGCATGCAAGGGGAGTGTCGGGCTCACATTTGGTGATCAGGATGGGAAATGAGAAAGAAATGCCTCCAAAACAAGTATTGTTGGAGGCGGCTTCGTATGCAGCTTTTAACTCAAAAGCCAAAGGCATGAAACTTGCTCCCGTCATTATCACCAAAAAAAAATATGTTCGAAAGCCGAAAGGGTCTCCCCCGGGTGCCGTAGTAGTTGACAAAGAAGAGGTGGAAATGGTAACTCCCAAAAAACCCAATTCATGATTAAAGATCGACTTAAAGCGTTTAAAGGTAGTATTTTTATATGTGGTTTTATGGCCTCGGGAAAAAGCACCATTGGAAAAAAAATAGCGCATAATCTTGAAATGCCTTTTTATGATCTGGATCAGGTTATTGTTGAAAATGAAGGGAAATCTATAAACCAGATATTTTCAGAGGAGGGAGAGTCATATTTTCGCAAAAAAGAATGGGAATATCTGCTTGAACTGACTCAAAATGTAAAAGGGGTGATTTCTTTGGGAGGAGGAGCCCTGCAAAATCAAAGAATTGTAGATCACTTAAAAGTTTATGGTATTCTGGTATTTATTGAAACCCCACTGGAGCAGATCGTGGAAAGAGTGGCAGCTAATGATAAAAGGCCAATTTTGTGGGATGAAAACGGAAAAATAAAATCAAAAGGAACACTATTTAACGAACTTAAAGCCTTATATTTAGAACGTGAAAAATATTATAAACAAGCCCAGCTTAGCGTAGATACTTCAACTTTATCTATTGCTGAAGTTGTTCAATTAGCGGTACAGAAAATATCCCGACATGTCTGATTCTATTTCAGTATCAACATCCAGCAACAGCCAATACAACTTGTACTTTGGTAATGACCTTTCTAATGATTTAGAAGAATTTATTCGAACCTTTACTTCAAATAAAGCCTTCCTTATGGTCGATGCTTTTGTACTGGAGCATCACCGGCATCATTTTGAATCAGTTCTATCCAAGAAATTCGCAGATCTACATATTTTCCAGGTACCTCGAGGTGAACAAGCCAAAAATATGTCGGTGTATAAGGAAGCACTCGATTTTGTGCTTAATCATGGAGCTGAACGAAAAACGCCACTCTTTGCTATTGGTGGAGGGGTAACCGGAGATTTATCTGGGTTTGTAGCTTCTACCGTGCTTCGGGGCATTCCACTCATTCATATCCCAACGACCTTGCTTGCTATGGTGGATAGTTCCATTGGTGGTAAAACGGGAGTAAATCATGAAACAGGTAAAAATTTGATTGGTTCCTTTTACCAGCCCGAAGCCGTTTTTGCAGACGTCCATTATTTGCAGACCCTACCTAAAAGAGAGTGGGTCAATGGCTTAAGTGAAGTTCTTAAGTATGGCATGATTGAGGCTCCTGACATACTCAACTCAGTAAAAGATTTAATAAAGGAAGATCGGTTCACAGATGGGCTCGCATGGCTGCCTCTCATTCAAAAAAGTGCAAAGATAAAAACTGAAATTGTACATGAAGATGTGCTTGAAGCCGGTAAAAGAGCTATTTTGAATTTTGGTCATACCTTTGGTCATGTGTTGGAAAAAGAAGGTGGTTATGGTCAATACTCCCATGGAGAGGCCGTGTACGCCGGGATGGTAGCCGCTGTACACGCATCTAACCATTTAGGTGCAAAGATCGACCTTGCCAATTTATTACAATTTAAACCGTTATATAATTTTGAACTGAGTACAATAAATAAAACACCGGCTGAATTGGTAGAGATGATGAAATCTGATAAAAAGGTAAAAGATGGCCAAATTCGGTTGATACTACTTAAAAAGTCTGGTCTTGCTTATGTTTACGAGGTTGCAGACGACACTTTTGTGCAAATGGCTTGGAAACACACCCTAAATATTTTTAAATAGTGGCTTACGCTCGCTGGTTATATAAATCATGGACCGTATTTTGGACCTTCATGGGGGTTCTTGTACTTACTTTAGCCATAATTTCCGGTACCATTTTCGGGGCTTTACAGCTTCAACCTGTTAAGAATTATGTTGCAGAAAAAATTGAAAATCAGTTCAATGAACAGTACCAGGGAGTGGTCAGTATAGGAAAACTAAGTGGGCTGTTACCATTAAGTGTTAATCTGGCTGATGTCAAGGTGTATGCTGATAAACAATCTTATATTCCCGTATTTAGCGCTAAACGGGTTGAGGCTCATGTTGATCTGTGGTCTTTACTTCAAAAAAGGGTGCTGGTTCATTCACTGGAGTTAATTTCACCAAGTACGGTTATTGATCAGGAATCAACCTTCTCAATAGAACAAGCCTTTATTCGAAATAGTAGGTTAGATACGAAAGCCATTTCTCAACCTTCTATAGATACAGATTTTGAGTTTGATTTGCAGGTAATAATCCCTTCAGTAGCTGTTCAGGAAGGAAGTATATTATTCCAAAACGTATTTGATCAAGGTTCAGGTAATAAAAATATGCAGGTCAGCAACATCAGTATGCAGCTATTTTTTGAATTTACAAATACGCAAAGGTTTGTTGACATCGATGAACTTCAATTTGATGTACCTGAAATGGATATTGAGGATCTGCGGGCATTTGGGCAAATATATAATGATGAACGTTTCTTTGAAGTCAATGCCTTTACAGTACAATATCAAAATTCATCGGTAAGATTTAGTACGGAGATCAATAACCTGGATATCTTAAAAGGAAATATTAGAGATCAACTTAAAGAATCTGAATTTTCATACTTGATAGACAAGATTAACCTATCACCTGAACTTTTAGGTAGTTATCTAAATGTTTTTCCAAGGGAAATATCTTCGAAAGTCCAAGGGCGGATTGAAGGTTCCGGTAATACGGATTCGCTGAATTTCTCAAGGGCCGAAATAATTGTTGGGCAAAGTTTTATTCGTTTTGATGGAAGTATATATGACTACCAAAATGCCCCTGATCTGAAGTATAAATTGTTTGTTCCCCAGATTTCAGTAGCAGAAGGTGAAATGGAGGCATTACCGGAAGAATTCACCAATGCACTTAAGCAAGCTATTTCAGAAACGAATTTTGAAGGACAATTTTCAGGAAATTTAGATCAAACAAACATTGTTTTAGATGCCAACCATTATCAGCGGGGGGAACTATCGGTATCAGGTGGCCTATCCTGGAAAGACCAAATTGGAATTGATTTAGACTTTAAAACAGAATCTCTGAATATTGATCAACTTGTTGATCCTCGAATAGGTGCAACGGATCTTACACTTGAGGGAAGTTTGAAAAGTAATACTCTTGACTTTAAAAAAAGTACCGGTGGTATCACTATCCAATCTGCTCCGGGAACTTTCGATAACAGAACATTCGAGCAGCTTTCGATCTTAGCAGCATGGGATAATGGGTTCATTAAACCTGATATTAGAATCAATTTTAATGAATCTCTTGTATCTGCATCAGGAACAATTGATCTCAGAAAAGAACAACCCATTTATGATATTAGGGGCCGCGCTGATAATATTGATTTAAAGCAAATAACTCAGTGGGCACAATTAAAACCTGTGATAGCGGATGTAGAGTATGATTTTAATATCACTGGTAGGAATTTAAAAGATATACACGGACAGTTTAGTATTGATGTCTTAGAAGCTGCTTTTGATGAGGATACATTAGGCAGGCATCAGTTCTATATTGATTTTAATGCCCCTCAATCACCGGAAAGAGAGATTAGGCTGACGTCTACCGCATTTGACGCCAATCTAAAAGGAAATTTCACCCCTCAAGCCCTTTTTGAATTAGGGAATATTTGGAAGGGATATTTCGTGCAGAGATATTATGAAGAGATAGCTTTAGACCAAAATACCGTGATTCAGCAAGACACGCTACGACCCGGGCCGAATCAAGATCTTTCCATCGCAGTTAATCTTAAAAATTTAAAATTGATCAACACCTATTTACCGCAGTTTCCAACTTTAGGCTCTGCAGGCAGGTTGAATTCTTCCATGAATGTTAACAAGATGCGTCTTTTATTCAATGCCTCTTTTACTGACATCAAGACCTCAATAAATGAATTTGAAGCCGATTCTCTAAACATTCAGGCTACAGGTGGTTTCAGAATAGGAGAAAAATTAAAGGATTTTTCCAGTTTCCAGCTACAGGCGAATGCCACGTCCATTGACCATACTTTACTAAATACCAAGGATATCCAACTAACAGCTAATTTGTATCAGGATGCTTTTGATTTTAGATTATCAGCAAATCAGCTGGCTGAAGAAGCTTCCATATTATTAGCACTCACAGGGTCTTTAAAGGAGAAAGAGCTCACTTTGTCATTTGATGAATTCGGCTTAAAGTCAGATGCTTATGACTGGAATAAACAAGGGACTCCAATAATCCGCTATTATGACAGAGAAAGACTCGCACTTGATGATTTTACTTTTGAAAGTGATAGTCAGTTTGTACAGGTTGATGGTACATTCAGTAGTTTACCACAAGATTCTGTGAATTATAAAATTCAGGGACTGGATTTGTCCAAGATTTCCAGAATACTCGATATACGATTGGATTTTGCCGGAGAGATCAATGGCGAATTTACAACCACAACACTGACCACGGTGCCAACCATACGTGGTAATATTGATATAGAAGAATTGTCCCTGGATAATAACCTCTATGGAGATTTGTCGATAAACAGTCAGTATAATTCAGATCTGAATCGTTTTGACACCAAAATTATTTCGAGTACAGACTCAGCAAAATACCCTGAATACTATGATAATACCGGGAACAAAGGTCAGTTCTTCGAGATCAATGGTTATGTACTTGCCCCCAAAAACGGACAGTTTCCCGACACGGATACGTTGTACGCCTTTGAATCTGATTTTAAAAACATTGATCTGTGGGTCCTTCCACTCATTGGTCCTAAGGTTTTTGCTGAAGGGGGAGGATTGGCGAATGCCAAAGGGGCTATTTGGGGGAATATGAATACCTATGATTACAATATTGACATATCAATCGGGCAACAGGACGCAGCATTTATACGGCCTCAATTTTTAGAAACTGACTATTATGCTCAGGGAAATATCACATGGAACAGAGACCGGGGATTTACCTTTCATGATATCTACCTAATAGATCCTTCTGGGGGAAATGCGATTTTAAGTGGGTTTTATGATGTGAATGATTTTGTAAGAACAGACTCTATGCTCATCAATTTGGATATGAACCAGTTTAAATTTTTGAATAATTCATTTGCACCCACCATTGCCTTTTTTGGAGAAGCCTACGCCTCGGGCCTTGTAACAATTTCTGGTTCCAACCTTGCCCCCGTGATCAGTACACAAGATCCCTTAAAAATCACAGATTTTTCTGAGATCTCAATTCCCCTGCTTGAGGAGACGGAATTTGATGAGGACAATAGATTCATACGTTTTGTTAGCTCTTTTGATGACGCGGGAGTTTTAAACAGCACCGGCCGTTATGCTTCCAACGGGCAGGAAAGTACTTCACAGGTAGAGGAGCAAGAGGACCTATCGTTTGCTGAACGTTTTACCCTTGATCTTCAATTTGTTGCTGAAAACCCTATGAATGTGAGGCTTATTTTTGATCCTGTGACCGGAGATATTATTACAGCTCAGGGAACGGGTCGACTCAGGATCTTATTGGAAGATGAAGAGGTTTCTATGTTTGGAAGATTTGATGTAAACGGCGGACGATATCAATTTGTGAGTGGTGATATTTTTACCAGAAGGTTTGAAATTGAACCAGGCGGAACAATTGTTTGGGAAGGAGACCCGGCTAACGCTCGCCTCGATGTAAATGCGATCTACAGTGCACGGCCTGATATTAATACTCTGAGTGGAACGGGCACCCGAGATCCTGAAAATGCCCAACGTGTACCGGTAGAATTAGTACTTAATATCGGGGGAACAATATCCAGTATTGAAAATAATTTCTTTTTCAGGTTACCCGATACATTTGAAACACAACAGAACTCTACATTATCCACTCAATTGGCATCTATCAACCGTGATGAGAACCTTAAGCTGCTTCAGGCTACTAATTTCATGTTGATGGGGAACTTTATACCTGTTTCTTCAGCAGGTGATACCCAGGCGAATCTATTGGGTGAAAATATTTCAGGAAGTGCGGCTGTATTAAATCCCTTGCTATCAAGTCAGGTTATTAACCCATTGTTATCAAATCAGGTAAATTCGTTATTGAACAGCGATTTGAGTAGTTTAGATGTAGATTTTAATCTAAATACCTATAATCAGGTAGATCTTGGTGTAGCCCTCAGATTATATAATGACAAACTAATACTACGAAGAGAAGGACAAATTACAGGCCGTCAATCTAATATCGGTGATCTTGGAGCTACCTACCGTATTAATCAAACATTTGCAGTAACCGCTTTTCATCGACAAGATTTAACATTCGGTAATATTAGCAGCACGGAGCAGTCTCAACAATCTCAGGAAATTAATGGGGTAGGGCTGGAAGCTAAAGTAAGCTTTAATACCTGGAATGAGTTTTTTAAACGCTTATTTGCTCCTTTCCGAAAATTATTCGGTATTAATGAAGAACAAAATCAAGAAGAAATAACAGAAAACAGGCAGGCAATAGATCCTGCATAAAACAATTTAAATGAGTAAAAAAGACCGACTACAGAAATTTGAAGATCTGGTAATAGACCTAATTAAAAATAGTCCGGATCACACTTTAACAAGAGAACAAATCATAAGTGTACTAAGGCTTGAAAGTAAAAACGAGATCAAGAAATTAGACAAGGCTTTAGGACGACTTTCCAGACAGAATAAGATTAACAGAAAAGATAACTATGTTTTTCTCGGAACAGTAAATAAAGCAAGTAAAAACGGGTCATCCACAAACTCGAACATAGTGGTAGGCAAGCTGGATGTATCTGCCAGGGGAACAGGTTATGTGATCACGGAAAGCCTGGAACAGGATGTAATGATCTCCTCAAGGGATATTGGACTTGCATTAAATGATGATGTCGTTCGGGTCAAAGTTACTGGTGCCAATAAAAACGGCCAGCCCAGAGGAAAAATCATTGATATAGTTGAGCGTGGAAAAGAATTCTATGTTGGCACACTTCAAAAGGTAAGTAAAGAAAATTATGTGATTGAAACGGACCAAAAGTCTGTGTATACAAACTTTTTTGTGCTCCCTGAAAACTTAAATACAGCAACGGAAGGGGATAAAGTCATTTTTGAGCTTATACAATGGGTACATCCGAAAGCTCTACCTGAAGCAAGAATTACCTCTGTTTTGGGAAAATCCGGATCAAATGATGCCAACATCCTGTCAATTTTAGCTGAAAATGATATGGTTGCTGAGTTCCCACCTGAAGTGGAGGAGTACGCCAATCAAATTCCCCTTGAAATACCTGAAAATGAGATTGCCAGGCGCAGGGATTTGAGAGATGAGAACATATTTACCATAGACCCGGAAGATGCCAAAGATTTTGATGATGCATTGAGTATAAAAATGCTGGATAATGGTAATTATTATCTTGGTGTACATATCGCAGATGTGACACATTATTTAACGCCAAAATCGGTCTTAGATGAAGAAGCACACGCCAGGGGCACCAGCGTATATTTGGTAGACAGGGTCATACCCATGTTGCCAGAAGTACTCAGTAACGGCGTTTGCAGCTTACGTCCACATGAAGATAAACTCACTTATAGCTGTTTTATGGAAGTTGCCCCAAATGGTAAATTGGTTTCCTATTCAGTTGAGGAAACTGCCATTCATTCCAAACAAAGATTTACTTATGAACAGGCACAAGAAGTTATAGATGGAAAAGATCATCCCCTGAGCGAAGAAGTAAATTTGGCCGCAAGTTTAGCTCGAACACTCTTAGACAGAAGATTTAGAGAAGGTGCTATCGACTTT
The DNA here is from genome assembly GCA_031580945.1 of Gracilimonas sp. Classification (GTDB taxonomy): domain Bacteria; phylum Bacteroidota; class Rhodothermia; order Balneolales; family Balneolaceae; genus Gracilimonas. The sequence goes on along the minus strand of JAVLBT010000005.1, from coordinate 27,329 downwards.
GATACCCCTGAACCAAAATTTGTACTTGCTGAAGATGGGACTCCTCAAAAAGTAATTATCAAAGAGCGCATTTTTGCACACAGGCTCATTGAAGAATGCATGCTGCTGGCCAATAAAACCGTGGCAACTCATGTGGAGGAACTTCGCAAAGGATCGGATAAAAAACGATCCAAAAACCTCTTTCCTTTCTTTTACAGAGTACACGACAAGCCGGATACAGAGAAACTATCGGCAATAGCTGAACAGGTTAAACCAATTGGGATCAAGTTTGATGTAGACCAAAATATTTCTCCCAAAAAAATAAACGGTTTATTAAAAAAAGTGGAAAATACTAGCCTGGAGTATATCGTTAACGGTTTGATGTTACGTGCCATGGCTAAAGCAGAATATTCTCCCAATAATGTGGGGCACTTTGGTTTAGGATTTGCTCATTATGCGCATTTTACAAGCCCTATCCGGCGTTATCCGGATGTAATCGTACACAGATTGCTGAAAGGATATAATTCCGGAGCTCAGGTTTATACCCATGATCAACTTAAAAAGGATGGAGAACATTGCAGTGAGCGTGAACGTGTAGCAGTGGATGCCGAAAGAGACTCTATTAAATTGAAACAAGTTGAATTTTTAAGCAAGAAAACCGGTGAAGTCTTTGATGGGATTATAAGTGGAGTTATAGAACGTGGAATTTTTGTTACCCTAAAAGACATTTATTGTGAAGGAATGGTTAGAATGAGTGATCTAAAGAGTGATTATTTTGTTTACAATGAACAACGCCATGCACTTGTTGGCCGGAAAAGTGGTAAACAATTTCAGCTTGGTGATGAAATCAAAGTGCGTGTTAAAAGTACAGATTTACAAAAAAGGCAAATTGACCTTGCCTTGGCAAAATGACAAGTAAATAATGACGATGAATATCAGACAGTTTTGGTTACCGGTAATAGCAGTTTTCTTGTGCACAACTTTATTGTCTCCAGTTGCTGCACAGTATTATTCGTTTGGTAAAAACCGGGTTCAATATGAGGATTTTGAATGGCGATATATTCAAACTACCCATTTTGATGTCTATTACTACGGTGAAAAAAACTATGAATTAGCTGATTTTGCTGCTAAGAGTATTGAATCGGCATATGCACAGCTGCAGGATGACTTCAATCATCAGATATCAAATCGTATACCACTGATTGTTTACGATTCCCATAATGATTTTTCGCAAACCAACGTCGTAGCTTTGCCAACCAATGCTGAAGGTATTGGTGGTGTAACTGACAAGATGAAAAATCGCATGACGGTTCCCTTTACAGGCGATTATGCAGATTTCCGAAGAACATTACATCATGAGCTTGTTCACGCCGTATTTAATGACATGTTTTACGGAGGAGATGTTAATTCGATCATTCGGAATAACATACAGTTGGTTTTTCCACTTTGGTTTGAGGAGGGGTTAGCCGAGTATACCGCTTTAGGGTGGGATACAAATACGGACATGTATATCCGAGACGCGGTGATAAATAATTACCTTCCGCCCATACAATATTTAAGTGGTTATTATGCATATCGTGGGGGGCAGTCGCTTTGGAATTACATCGCTGAAGAGTATGGGCGTCAAAAGATCTCAGAAATATTACGACGAATCAAAAATACCAGAAGTGTTGAAACCGGACTCAGACAATCTCTTGGGCTAAGCATTGAAGAATTAAGCGAAGCATGGCAGGATGCACTCCAGAAGAGATACTATCCGGAAGTTGCGGAACGCGAGCGTGCCAACATGATCGCGACTCTGCTAACGGAACGCGGGAAGTTCGGCTCTTATAATACGAGTCCAGCCATTTCACCTCAAGGTGATAAAATTGCCTTTATCACGAACCAAAGAGGTTTTTTTGATATAGTAGTGATCAGTGCAATTGATGGCTCTAAACTAAAAACATTGATCAGGGGTGAAGATAATCCAGAGTTTGAAGAGCTGAATATTCTTAACCCGAATTTGACATGGTCGCCAGATGGTACACAAGTTGCCCTTTCTACCAAATCAAAGGGCAGGGATGATATCGCAGTTATTAATTATCAGACTGGCAAGATCAAGAAATTAGAATTTCCGAATTTAGATGCTATAAATTCGGTGAGTTGGTCTCCTGATAGTAAAAAAATAGCCTTTGATGGCAACATAGGGCCATATCAGGATATATTTGTCTATAATTTCGAAACCTCAAAATTAACGAACATAACTGGTGATTTCTTTTCGGATATGCAACCAGCCTGGAAAGAGGATTCCCAACATATTTATTTTGTATCCGATCGGGGAGAGTACACGAACCTGCATGCTCGTACTTTGAATTACAGTTTACTGGGTAATAAAACATTGTATCAAACCGATCTGTATCAGGTAAATATTGGATCAAGGAAAGCCACCCGACTTACAAATACCCCCATTTGGAATGAGGTAGCTCCTAAAACTACAAGTGGCGGCCGATTGGTCTTTATCTCTGATGAAAATGGAATTCAAAATATTTATGAATTCAACCTCAATACTCGAACATCATCGCCGCTTACTAACCTACAAACGGGTGTATCACAAATTTCATTAAGTCAGGACGGTTCCCGGCTGGCTTTCAATTCAATAAATGAAGGATATTTGGATGTTTTCTTACTTCGCAACCCATTTGACCGAAAAAGAAGTGAAGCATTAAGCAAAAATTACTGGGCACAGCGCAGAGCATCTGAATCAATATTTGAACGTGTACCGGCCACAAAATTGGCTAATACCTTATTCAGTGGTGGCGCAAAGGCTGAAATGCAAGACAAAGAAACTCTCAAATCTTCCGAATTGCAAAGGGAAGAACGTGAGCCGGTGATGGCGGAACAAGATACTGCCACAGAGCAGCAAGATGATGAAATTGATTTTAGAAATTATGTATTTAATACAGAAGTCATAGAAGATTCTACCATCTACCTCTCAGACATTGATAGTTTTAATCCAGAAAACAGTATTACCGAGGATGGGCGTTTTCAGCCAAAAAATTACCGACTTAAATTTTCAACTGATATAGCCTATAATCCAACATTTGTCGCTTCTACGTATGGTTCATCTGCTCAAACACAATTTATAATTAGTGACCTGCTGGGTGATCATCAAATTTCATTAGGTACCAATTTTGTTTCGGACCTTAGAAATAGTGACTACTCACTTCGATATGGATATTTAAAGAACAGAACCAATTGGTTTGTATCCTACTTTCATACGGCCCGACAATATCAAACCATATTCGGTGAACTTATTCGATTCCGCACTTTTGGAGGCTCCCTTAATTTTCAATATCCATTTAATAAATTAAACCGTTTAGATGTTGGCCTTTCGGCATTGGGTATTACCCGAGATTATAATTCCGTGAATACAATTTTTTCAGGGGGACTTACCCCAAGTAATGAACCAAGTAATGAACGGAGTATCTTTGTATATCCCGAGGTGATTTTTACAAATGATCAAACGATTCCGGGTTTTTTAACACCTCAGGCAGGACGGAGGTTATCAGTTGGTATTTCGGGAAGTCCGGGTGTGGGAGATAATGCACCGGCTTTTGCGTCTATTTTAGGAGATGTACGTCAGTATATCCGCCTTGGCTCAAGCCGATATTCACTGGCCTTTCGATATTCTGGGGCTGCATCAATAGGGCCTGATAAACAAACCTATTTTATGGGCGGAAGATTAGGTTGGATCAATCAGCGCTTTAGTGACAATGGGTTATCATTCGACAAACTAACCGATAGCTTTTTTACGGTTCCCGCACTCCCGGTTAGAGGGTATGCCTATAACAGTATCTATGGAAGTAATTTTTCACTTATAAATGCGGAATTCAGGTTTCCTCTTTTTGCAGCCGTTGTGCCCGGAGCTATCCCGATTTTGCCATTTTATAATATTACGGGAGCTGCCTTTTTGGATTTTGGAACAGCCTGGGGACAGGAGATCGTATATAATTTTAATAGCAACGGCGTGGAATATGAGTTCATTGACCAGGAAGGAAACAGCATAAATAATGATGGTTCTATTGACTTTAGCTTAGCTGAGCCGCGGCAAACAAATTTAGTACGTAGTGTTCAAAATCCCGATAATATTCAAAGTATAAATAACCCGATTTCCTACCTGGAGGGAGACTTACTTTTCGGGGCTGGTTTTGGCCTTAGAACAATTGTAATTGGACTACCCATAAGATATGACATTGGTTGGCCCATAGGGCCGGAAGGTATTGGAACGGATCCAATTCACTATTTCTCTATTGGAATAGATTTTTAAAGCTGCGTGTTTCCCTTGTCGATGTTGAGTAAAGAATGGCCTTAATTATTGTTGGTGCTAAATACTTCTACCTGTAGTAAACGGTAATATTTATAATCGGGATCCTGATAATATACAAAGCTGGTATACTCCTGTTGTTGCCGGGTTATAGTATCACTTAATATTAAATCGTTGATGCCACTGTAATCGTCTTTGGTAGCATATTTATAAGTATAATTTCCTTCTTTGATTAAAACGGTAGTTTCCCAATATCCCGTCGACTCTTCGTACTCTAACTTATACCGATCAGCTAATAGCCATTGATTGAAATCTCCAATCAAGTAGACACCTCTTTGATTAGATATTTGACTACCGCCTTCAAAACGAAAATTTACATTTGCATACCGCGCATCCTTCCCATCTTTTGGAATTCCAAAAGTTGAACCCCAACCTATAGTTGGGTCAGATGTAAAATTTAAAACGTCCTCACGTAGTACAACCAATGGTGGATTTAATTCAGGGCGCCATTCTATTATTTCATTATTATTCTGAGAAAAAGAATTTAAATTCAGCCCTATAAAATCAAAATTCGCAGCAAAAGCTTTATCAGTATCAAGGTAAAATTGCGACCGGTCTTCCTCAGTAAAATCATAACTATCTGATGTTCTGGCATCACCCCAAAAGCGATTTTGAACAAATTTAAAACTCAGGTCAAATTCAGGAAATTCAATAAAATCAGGATATACAAACTCACTAAAAGGCCTGTCTAACGCCTCATATCGACTTCCTGCATTGTAGTTGGTCTCCACCCAGGATGAAATACTTCCAGCATTTTCAGTTACAAAAAAGGGTAGTGAAAATAATCGCGTACCTGAATTAAAATCAGATACATGAAGCATGTAATTTCCACTGATCAAGAAGTTGAGTTGATTATTCGGAAAGGTAGTTGAGTAATGAAAATAGTCTGGATCTGATAATTCATTTCTGCTACCACCGCCAACAATTATTTCTTGCATATCATCTAAGAACCAATCTAAAGGAATGTTACTTGGGTTCCAATTTTCGTCATAATGGGTAAAATTAACCCTGAACTGACCGGAAAGATCAGTTAGCTCATCAAAGGATAGAGTCAGTCGTTGAGAAGAACCAAGTTGAATGATAGGGGGGCTGTTTTTATTTCCCTTTCTGTGCAGTTGTACACTTTTGATGGATTGTGGGGGAGGGAGTTGATTTGGAACTAAATACCTGCTTATGTAAGACTGGTTCTTTTGTGTATTATTATTTTTCGAAACGGATGCAGAACACCCAGTTAAAAAACTGAACAAAACTATTACGGGTAGTACCTTAGAGCGAAATAAAACCTTCAAAAACAAAATGAGCCGGTCCGTTTAAAATTAGTTGATGGTAAGTATTAGTATCTGAATTAAAATCAAAAGCAGCTTTTAGCGTTCCTCCTTTAACTTTAACTGTAAAAGTTGATTGCCCATGGCTGGATTGATGCTGTTCATGAGCCGCAATTGCTGCAGCTAATGCACCGGTTCCACAGGCCAGGGTAAGATCTTCAACACCACGCTCGTACGTTTGCAGGGAAATGGTATTTTCACCTTCATAATTAACGAAATTTACATTACTTCCAGGTGGATCTACCGAGTTGTGGTATCTTACAGACCTTCCCTTTTTTAAGAGTTCTTTTTCGTTTTGAAGGTCTTTTTCAGTACAGAATGTTACTAAATGTTCGGTAGCAGCATCCGCTTGAATGAAGTCAATACCGCTGATTTTTTTTCTTTTAGGATTTACATGTACAGGAAAATGAATACTAACAGTGTCGTCCTTATGGTATTCAGCCATGTATACATTACTGTGAACATTGAAATTCTGTGTAGCCGAGAAACCATATTTGTGAGCGAACAAAACCATGCAACGAGCTCCATTGCCACACATACCAGCATCACTGCCATCAGCATTACGGTAGATCATGGTGTAATCTACATCCTTCCTTTCTGAGGGCTGAAGTACCAGTAAGCCATCAGCTCCAATCCCAAATTTACGATCACAAAGTTTTGGTGTGAACCGTATGATCTGATCTAAGCTGAACTTGTAGTTTCGATTATCAATGACCACAAAATCATTCCCGGCGCCCTCCATTTTGTGAAATTTTAACTCATTCATGATCTTGCAAATGCAGGTATATGATTCCAAATTTTGTCTTCAGAAATAAAAGGATCTAATCCACGCATGAGGTTTGAAAATCGCATGGCAAGGACAATAAATATCAGTTTTGGGTTTACATTTTGCCTTAATGCCGGTCTGAATTCATCTAAATGCTCAGTCATTTCTTCTAATCGTGCCTCTTTTAAGGCACCAACAAATTTGTGAATGGATTCAAATTGATCAACATTCGTGATAAGACTTTTATTGCTTGTTTCCCTGTATATCATCAGATCCCGAATATACATTTCAATCAGGTTCGTGATTGCAATTAAACCCTCGATATTATTTTCACTTTGCCAATCTTGTACAATGGTGGAAAGTCTTGCAGCATCTTGTCCAAAAGCCATCCTCATATATTCCACTACCAACTCTCGGTTTTCTTTTAATTTATCAACATCAAAAAACCGAGTCATTGCGTAATTCCCATTTGATACCCTTGCAAGGTAGGAAGCATCCTCTGGGCTAATACCATCAACTTCAACAAGACCTCGTTCAATTTCAGCATCCTTAAGAGTACCTAACGGGATATGCTGGCAGCGTGAGGTAATGGTAGGGAGTAGACTTTCGTAGCTTTCAGTTGTCAGTATAAACATGAGTCTATCTGAAGGTTCTTCCAGTAGTTTTAAAAAAGCGTTTGCCGTTTCTTTTCTCATTGTTTCAACTTTTGTGAGAATCACCACAATACGGTCACCTTCATTTGGCTTAAGCTTAGCAATGGGACGAATATCGTCCCGGAAATAATCAATGGGATAAAAGGCTTGTAAGTTTTTTGAAGACTCGTCATCTAATGATGGGCGCTGTGAAAAATCGATGATTTCGTAGGGGTCTTTTGCAAGCAGCTTTAACCGGTCTCGTAAGGCTTCGGTCTTTGCAGAAGTAGGTTTTGGAATAAAGACATGAATATCAGGATGAGTAAACCAAGACGACTTCTTTGAATTTTTATATTCACCAAGTTCAGAAAGGTGATCAATTCCATTAATTGCCTCTGCTAATGCTAAAGCAAATGCTGTTTTCCCAATTCCAGACGGCCCGGACAATAAATAAGCATGGCTAATCCTCTTAGAAGATAAAATTCTTTCCACTTGCTCTTTAGCTCTGGACTGACCTACGATCCTTCGATTTCCAAAATTTATATTCACTCTTCGTTATTCCTCCCAGATATAATCAAATAATAAAATTCCAGCCGTAACCGTAACACCTGCAAAACTTAGCAAGGCAGTAACATTATTAGCTGAGGCACTACCTCCGCTTATAAATGCTGTTTTACTAATATCAGATAATAATAAGACCAAAGGCATAAAGAGGGGAATACTAAGTACAGAGAATATCGCACCTTTTCTGTCAGCCTGAGAAACCACAGCAGCCGTCATAGTAGCCACACCTGATAAGCCAGCAGTTCCAGCAAATAGCATTATAAAAAAAGCAGAGTAAGATTGTATAGTAAGACCCATTAAGAAAATGTAGGCAATAAATGTTGAGATATTTATAAAAAGTGTAAACAGAAAATTGTAACAAAGTTTGCCTGTATAAACTGAGGTTCCTTTAGCATAAATACGAAGGAGATCATAGGTCTTTTTATCTGTTTCTGAAATAAAACTTCGACTCAGGGCAGATAAAGCTGCAAACAAAATTATGATCCAAACCAAACCAGATTTAGGACCGGGCTCTAATTGGTCCGCTCTCAGCGTAAAGAGTACTAAAAGCATAGCTGCTGCTACAAAAGCCAATACCATATTCAGAGCGAATCGGGTACGTAACTCCGTTTTCATGTCTTTTTGCAATATAGTAATAGTACTTCTAAGCCAATTCATGCCCAAGTTTAAGAATTTTGATTGGGTATTAATAGCGTATTTCAGACAACCGGTAAAAACATTTAATAGGGAACTATTTAGAATTGTGTACATTATGTGCATGTGATTAAATCGTTATTAAAATCTTATGAATACCTTTATAAAGTATATACAGGTCGATTTATTTAATTAGGTTGATAAAATATCAATAGGGGTCAAAAACGGGGATTATGAGTGTAAAACCGTCATATAAAGCTAAAAAAGCGCTTTCGGGCGCTGGTGTATATACATTGTAAAGGTTGTTATTAAGGTTCGTCACAATTATTGTCGACCTGTTCGCTAAAATTTAGTGAGCGGTACAAATGGAGTTGAAAAATCTCCCCTCAGGAATAAAACTTTATATGACATGAAAAAAATCGCACTATTATTAGTCACGCTATTGAGTTTCACAAATATCAGTATGGGGCAATCTCAAGAGGTGGTTGTGGATAAATCTGAAGAAGGTTGGAAACTACTCGTTGATGGTGAACCTTTGATAATTAATGGTATGAACTGGGATTACTTTCCCAGAGGTACTAATTATTCCTATAGTTTATGGAACCAATCTCCTGATTTTATCCAGCAAGCACTTGACTACGAGATGAGCTTGCTTAAAAATATGGGAGTTAATGCCATTCGGGTTTATACGGGTATTCCACAGCGTTGGATTACCTATATCTATGAGAACTATGGGATCTATACCATGTTGAACCATTCATTTGGCCGTTATGGCTTGACCATAGACGGGGCTTGGATGGCAAATACAGAATATTCGGATCCAAGAGTCCAAGAATTATTATTAAGTGAAGTAACTGAACTGGTTGAAGAATATGCAGATACACCAGGATTACTTCTATTCTTGTTGGGTAACGAGAATAATTATGGGCTTTTCTGGGGAGGTGCAGAAACTGAAGACATTCCAGTGGAAGATAGAAAATCTACGATTAGGGCTCGGGCAATGTATGAGTTGTTCAATGAGGCTGCAGTTGAGATGAAAGCAATCGATAATAGTAAACCTATTGCTTTTGCGAATGGCGATCTTTTATTCATGGACTTGATCAGTGAGCTGGTACCAGACATGGATATTTTTGGTACAAACACTTACAGGGGAATGACGTTTACTGACCTCTATGATAGAGTTGACGAAGAATATGGGAAACCAGTTCTACTCACAGAGTTTGGTTCTGATGCATTTAACGCAAGAACCATGCAGGAAGCGCAAGCTGCACAAGCTCGTTATCTGAAAAGTAACTGGAAAGAAATTTACATGCACTCAGCAGGAATGGGGGGTGCCGACAATTCATTAGGTGGATTTACTTTCCAATTTAGTGATGGCTGGTGGAAATTTGGCCAAACTGAAGGCCTTAATACTCATGATACCAATGCATCCTGGGCAAATGGCGGATATACATTCGATTTTGCTGAAGGACTTAACAATATGAATGAAGAGTGGTTTGGTATCATGGCTAAAGGCCCGACGGACATAAATGGATATTATGAACTTTACCCAAGAGCTGCCTATTTCTTACTAAAAGAAGTTCATGAGTTTGATCCATATGCAGAAGTAAATACACCTAATACTTTAGAAGAACATTTTTCCGACATAACGGTCATTGATGCAGTGCTCCGTTCGAAAGGTGGTGGTGGATCTGGTGGTGGAGGCTCAAACCTGATCTCACTCAGCCAGTTTTCTTTAAAGTTTGAGACCTTTAATACGGGGGGTAGTTTGATAACAACACCTGCCGATGAAGACCCAACGAGAAACGCTTTCCCGGATGAGCTTGGGTTCGACCACATGGAATCTTTCCTTTTTGGTATTCAGGCAAATCCTACACCAAACATGAGGGCTGAAGTAGTAACTAATGTATTGGGTAATGTTGCTGAAAACCCGATTGACGAAATCTTTTATGAAAACAGGGGAAGAGCCGTTGAGTTAATGGCAGAAAGTGACGCAATAACCGTAGAATCTTTAAACAGGGTTGAAATTTATAGCGCCAGTTATAATTGGAGTCAAGAATATTTTAACCTGGATGGTTTTTACCGAACAGGTCATTATCACTGGGGGTACGAAGGCGATTTCTTTGGCCTTTATCCTGAAGCTAATTACGGTGACCAAATTTTTACTTACAATGGTGAGGCTCCTTTTGGTTTTGAAGCCGAGGGTAAGAAAATGTTTGATGGAATAAAGCTTGCCTTTGGTCCACAATTATGGTGGGGAGCAAACCCGGCTGTTTTACTTAAATACACAACAGATATCGGACAAACATCTGTTACCGGTATTTATCATGAGGATATAGAACGACAGGGGTTAACCGGTAGTTCATTTGCTATCCCGCAACCTAAAACCAGAAGAGTTACGCTGCATACCGCACGTGACTTTGGAAATTTTGGAGTTGAACTTGGTGGTATATGGGCCGGTGAACCTTTAAATGGACGTGAATTTCAACTTGCTCGAGAGCAAGATGATGGCAGCTACGATGTTTTCGTAGATGAGATCAAGCCAGAAGATAACTGGGGTGGTAAATTAAAGCTTACCTATACGCAAGGCCGGATTAACTGGTATGCACAATCTGCAATAATGGGTCTAGTAGCAGGTGGTGGAGCGGATCAAACCATGACCTTCACTGGGTGGAGACTAAAAGATAGCGGAAGTGGAAATCAGTATAATGTACTCACTGGATTAACCTATAATCTCGGTGATATACAAATCGCTCCAAACTTTTTATGGCAGAAGCCGATCGAAGGACCGATACCTTCTGGTGTAGATGCTCCGGCACGTCCCCGAAATATCTTAGATGATCCATTTGTGGTAAGGGCAAACAGAGAGCAAATAGCCGGAGAACTTTTGCTGACTTTCGATCCAACACCTGGTACGTATATGTACGAGTGGGATAACGATATGTCAGAAGATGCCCGATTCGCAATGAGTCTTGGTTTTGTGTACCGACATCTGCCAACAACTCAGGATGCGGCTGTGGGTATCCTGCCTGATGGAAGAACGTTCTTCCCATTTCCCGGAGCCCCACCGGCTGAAGATCTTTGGGAAGTAAATGCACGAGTTGTATCGAAACTAAACAGTAATTTTGGAATAATTGCCAATATCTATGGCGGCGATGCCCAGGCTAACGGCAGTGATCCTCGATTAGTGAGTCGATTTGGAACCGATGTTAGGTTTATCTACAAACAACTTAAAGCAAGTACACATGTAAAAGTCAATGATTGGGGACCGTATGACTATCACAGAGATTTTAACCTCACATTCCCACTTCAACTAATGGCAGACTTTTCTACCGATGTTGGTAAACCAGATTGGTTTAACCTACCATCAACAAGAATTGGAGTCAGAGGTACATGGAGGTCGCTTGATCAGTACTCACCCCGATATGCTCCAACATATATAGAGGATGCCAGCGGTGAACTTGTTCCTGACCCCACCGCTCCCGGTTTCGACAACGGAACGGAGTGGGAGTTCAGAACTTACATACAAATAGATATTAGCAACTAAACAACAACAGGTAGAAGAGATGAATACAATTTTATTAAATAGCTCAAAACGTACGCTACTGGCAAGTTTACTGCTCCTATTTGTTGCAGTGAGTTGTGAACGATCAGTTGATGGATTAGAAGAACCGGGGTTTACCGAAAATCCTGAAGTTTTTATAGATGGATTTAGTGCTGGTTTGGAATACCTCCCTTTCGGAGATTCTAAGCTGGATGCATTTAGTGTTGATAATGAGACCACCTTTGATGGTACTGATGCAGCAATGAGATTTGATGTGCCAAATGTCGGAAGCCCTGATGGCTCTTACGCAGGTGCCATCTTCAGAGATGAAAATGGGGGTAGAGATCTTACGAATTATGATGCCCTTACATTTTATGCAAAAGCAACAACAGCTGGCACAATCAACGATATCGGGTTTGGACAAGATTTCTTTGGTAATGAATATCAGGTTACCTTTAATAACCTCAGATTGGCTACATATTGGCAAAAGTATGTGATTCCTATTCCCGATGCATCTAAGCTCACGCAGGAACAAGGTATGTTTTGGTATGCCGAAGGCCCTGAAGATGGTGACGGTTATTCATTCTGGATTGATGAATTAAAATTTGAATCCTTCAATGGAGTCGCTCAACCCAGGCCAGCTATCCAAAATGGAGATAGTGTTTCACAAGTTAGTTTCATTGGATCAACTCCGCAGGTATCAGGCCTTACTCATACACTTAATTTTGCTGAAGAAGGTGATATTACCGTGGCTGCAGCACCAGCTTATTTTGATTTCACATCAAGTAATCCCAGTGTAGCAACAGTAGATGAAACAGGTTCTGTAACAATTCTTGCAGAAGGAGATGCGACTATAACAGCAAGTTTAAATGACACACCGGCCAGCGGTGCATTAGTTATTGAATCACAGGGAGAATTTAATTCTGCACCAAAGCCCACGGAAGATCCTTCAAACGTGATCTCCATTTTCAGTGATGCATACGATAACGTACCTGTAGATTTTTACAATGGATTTTATGAACCATTTCAAACCACTACATCTAATGACTTTACTGTCAATGGAGATAATGTTCTTGGATATGAGAACTTTAACTTTGTTGGAATTGAGTTTAACCAAAACGTACCTACCATTGATGCAACAGAAATGACACATTTAAATATGGATTTATTCTTCCCCAACGAAGTTCCAACTGGTTCAGCTTTGAGGCTCGTTCTTGTTGATGTAGGAGCAGACGGTTCCGTTGGTGGTGGCGATGACAGTTCTGTAAACAGTGTATTGCGTACAACCTCCAACCCGCCGATGGTTTCTGGTCAGTGGGTAAGTTTTGATTTTGATATTACAGGCTTGACAAACCAATCAAATCTTGGACAGATAGTTTTGGATGCGGATTTGGGAACTGCCTTTAGAGGTGAATCTTTCTACGTTGACAACATTTATCTGTACAACGATCAGAACTAAAATATAACGGTAATAGTGCACGCTCCATTGCTATGAGAATAAACCACAATTTGTTGATCAGCATATTTCTCATCACAATTTTCTGTATAGGTTGTGATGATCAAAACAGCGAAGAGATCTCGTATACCGAGATCGTGTGGGAAGATAATTTCAATGGAACAGGTAGCCCCGATTCTACACTATGGACGTATGATATAGGTACCGGTGTAGAGATCTTTGGTCAGCCAGGATGGGGGAACAACGAACGCCAATATTATACCGATCGGACTGAGAATATCCGGGTAGAAGATGGAATGCTTCATATTACCGCGAGACGGGAATCATTTGAGGGTTCAAACTTCACATCTGCTAAAATCCTTACCCGGGGATTATTTGAAAGAACGTACGGCCGGTACGAGGCTCGCATTCAATTACCCTTTGGCCAGGGAATTTGGCCGGCTTTTTGGCTACTGGGGGATGATTCAGGTGGAACGGTTAGCTGGCCTCAGATTGGTGAAATAGATATCATGGAGTATCGTGGACAAGAACCACTGGTAATTCACGGGAGTGTACATGGTCCGGGTTATTCAGCGGGTCAAGCTGTCACAGATTCATACCGGCTTACTGATGGTAGATTTGATACGGAGTTTCATGTTTTTGCCATCGAATGGGGGCCTGATTTCATTAAATATTATGTAGACGATGAATTATATAATGAGATCAATCCTGAAGATGTGAATGGGGAGTGGGTTTTCAATGACAACACATTTTACATCATACTTAATGTGGCGGTTGGCGGAACTTTTGTTGGACCCCCCAACAGCAATACACCCTTCCCTCAGACCATGCTTGTTGATTATGTCAGAGTGTATACCCAATGATTATTTGAAATTTCAATTAATACAAAAAAATAACAGTGTCCATAACAGAACAAGAATTAAACAACGAAAAATGGTTTAAGATCTCTAATTATGACTCGTTGCGTCCTTTTTTTATGAGCATCGTTAGTAATTCTAACCATTGGATGTTCATTTCCAGTAATGGCGGATTAACAGCTGGGCGAAAAAATAACGAGTACGCACTTTTTCCATACTACACTGATGATAAACTAACAGAATTTGCTCACACCACGGGCAGTAAAACCATCTTTCAGGTATCTACCACGGAAGGCAATAGTATATGGGAACCTTTTTCCAATAGATTTACGAATCAATATAAGATTACAAGGAACCTCTTTAAGAACTGGCTGGGTAATAAGCTCATGTTTGAAGAAAAGAATGAGACCTTAGGACTGACCTTCAGATATCAATGGAATTCAAGTAATCTCTATGGTTTTGTACGACGTTCTTCTTTGATCAATAACACAGATAAATCACAGCAGGTAAAGGTATTAGACGGTATTCAAAATATTCTTCCCTACGGAGTTGACCCCGACCTGCAAACCAAATCAAGTAATTTGGTTGACGCTTACAAAAGAAGTGAGTTAGAAAAAGAAACTGGACTTGGCATTTTTGCTTTAAGTGCAATAATTGTTGATAAAGCTGAACCAAGCGAGGCGTTGAAAGCAAATGTTGCCTGGTCATTGGGCATCGAGAATCCAACCTATCTGCTTTCATCTCTGCAACTGGATAATTTTAGAAATCAAAAAGAAATTCAGGAAGAAGTTGATGTCAAGGGAGAAAAGGGAGCGTATTTCGTAGTTTCAAATATTTCACTTTCTGAAAATGAAACCAAAAAATGGACAGTAGTAGCAAATGTGAATCATAATTCTTCCCAGGTTATTCAGCTTAATGAGGCTATTAAAAAGAATGATGATCTCGAAAACCGCTTGCTGAAAGATGTTGAAGAAGGGTCCAAGAAACTTAAAAAATTAGTAGCTGCTTCAGATGGTTTACAGTTTTCATCCGATCAACTACGCAACGCCCGTCATTTTTCAAATGTATTATTTAACATTATGCGTGGCGGCACATTTGACTTCAACTATCAAATCGAAAAGAATGATTTCGCGAAATACATCAAGAATGCAAGTAAGGATGTATTTGAATCTAATAACGAGATTTTCAAAGCTTTAGATAATGAGTTTGATAAATCAGTTTTAGATAAAATACTGGAAGAAAGCAGTGACGTAGATTTTGTAAGGTTAGGGAAAGAATATCTCCCACTTAAATTTAGCAGGAGGCATGGAGACCCATCCAGGCCCTGGAATCAGTTTTCAATAAATACCCATAATGAAGTTGATGGGTCCAAAATATTGGATTATGAAGGAAACTGGAGAGATATATTTCAGAACTGGGAAGCTCTTGCACATTCGTATCCTGACTTTATAGAAGGTATGATCTATAAATTCTTAAATGCTTCAACCTTTGATGGGTATAATCCATATCGGGTGACAAAAGACGGTTTTGATTGGGAAGAATCTGATCCGGATGACCCTTGGTCATACATAGGTTATTGGGGTGATCACCAGATCATATATCTACTTAAGTTTCTTGAGTTTTATGAGGATCATTATCCTGATGCAATGGAAGGACTGTTTGATAAAGATGTCTTTGTGTATGCTAATGTTCCTTATAAGATCAAATCGTATGAAGAAATAGCGAAAGACCCAAAAGATACCATTGAGTTTGATGTAAAAGCGGATAAGAATATTTGGCAAAAGGTAGATGAAAAGGGAGCAGATGGTGCTTTACGTATTAATCAGCTTGGAGAAATTCATCATGTCAATTTTGTAGAAAAGATTCTTGCCACGGTTTTGGCCAAGGTTTCCAATTTTATTCCGGAAGGTGGAATATGGATGAATACACAACGCCCGGAATGGAATGATGCAAACAATGCGCTGGTAGGAAATGGAGTGTCAATGGTGACGCTTTGTTACTTACGACGATTTCTTAAATTTTTTGAACCGGTCATTAAGCAATCAGAAGTTGAGCAGGTTCAAGTTTCAAAAGAGATCAAAGACCTTTTTGAAAACATATCGGTTGTACTTAACCGTCATACAGAAGACCTGAGAAGCTCATTTGATAATTCAACAAGAAAGGCAATTACAGAAGGATTAGGTAAAGCGGGATCTGATTTCAGAGACCAAATCTATGAGCAGGGATTTACAGGTTCAAAGGAAATACTGGATTTGAGTGAGATATCAGATTTTATAGATATCACCCTTGAATACCTCGAACAATCCATCCGATCCAACAAGCGTGAAGACAATCTTTATCATGCTTATAACATCATGAGTTTTAAGAATGATGGAATCTCTATTTCTTATTTAGATGAAATGTTGGAAGGACAGGTAGCAGCCTTAAGTTCCGGCTATTTAGAAGCCGAAGAATCTGTTCAACTACTGGATGCACTAAGGGAAAGCGCTCTTTACCGGGAAGATCAGATGAGCTACATACTTTATCCAAACAAGAAATTACCCGGTTTTTTAGAACGAAATAACCTGCCAAAAGAAGCAGTAGAGCAATCCGAACTCCTTCAGGAATTAATTAAAGATGGTAACAATCAGATTGTCAATAAAGATGTGAATGGGGGGTACCATTATAACGGTAATTTCAAGAACGCTCGGGATCTGAAGCAGGCATTAGATGACTTGAGGTCTACCAAATATGCAAGCCTTGTAGAAAAGGAAGAAAAATTACTGTTAGAACAATTTGAAGATGTGTTCAATCATAAGGCATTTACGGGTCGTTCGGGGACATTTTATGGGTATGAAGGCTTAGGATCCATTTATTGGCACATGGTTTCTAAACTTCATTTAGCAGTGTATGAGATCTGTGAAACGGCACACAAAAAAGGGGTAGATAAGGATACACTAAAAAAACTTTCGCATCACTTTGACGAAATTGGCGAAGGTATAGGAGTACATAAAACTCCGGAATTATATGGAGCCTTTCCAACAGATCCGTACTCACATACGCCGCAACACCGTGGTGCACAACAACCCGGTATGACAGGTCAGGTAAAAGAAGATATTTTAGTACGTATTGGTCAACTTGGGGTGATCGTAGAAAATGGTGAGCTTCATTTCAATCCATTCCTTCTTAAGAAAGATGAATTTACCTCAACAGAAAAAACTGTTGAGTTGGTCGATCTTGATCATGATATGTTTAACATGAAATTACCGGCCCATTCAGTGGCTTTTACATGTTGTCAAATTCCAGTCGTCTATCAAATTTCAAATGAACATAAGGTGGAAGTTTTATTTGAAGATGACTCACAGAAAACATTTGAAAGCAAAGGCTTAGACAAAGAACTGACTCAAAAAATATTTCACCGTACAGGAGAAATTAGTCAAATAACAGTAGCTTTAAATGAAAATCAGCTGCGTTAACTATAAATCACGATGAAATGAATAATTTGCGAGCACTTTCCCTGATAATAGTATCAATTTTGATACTTGGATGTAGTGGTCAATCAAATGAAGCTATGGAAGAAAGCAGAAAAACGGCCAAAGAAATATTGGCAAACCCTATTGATTATCCAGCCATCTCATATAGTGGATACCGAGAAATAACCCGTGATAGTGTTCCTACCATTCCTGAGTTAAAGGAAGACATGGAAATTTTATCTGCAATGGGTATTAAGATAATTAGAACATATAATGTTTATCTGGATGCGGTTCCACGTTTATTAAAGGCCATAAGAGAAATGAAAGATGCAGACCCAACATTTGAGATGTACGTTATGATGGGCGCTTGGATTGATGCAAAAAATGCATGGACCGATAAGCCTGACCGAATCCGCGATGTTGATAGTCCTCGAAATGCAAAAGAAATTGATCGTGCGGTTGCTTTGGCAAAGGAATATCCGGAAATCGTAAAAGTAATTGCTGTCGGGAATGAAGCAATGGTACATTGGCAAACTGAATACTATGTGGAGCCAGGTATTATTCTGAATTGGGTAAATCATCTTCAGGAATTGAAAAAAGAAGGTGAACTTCCTGAATCACTGTGGATCACCAGCTCAGATAATTTTGCATCTTGGGGAGGCGGAAGCAGCAATTACCACAAAGAAGATCTTAACAAGCTGATAAAAGCCGTAGATTATATTTCTATGCATACTTATCCCATGCATGACACTCACTATAATCCAGTTTTTTGGGGAGTCAGGGAGAATGAAACTGACCTTAGTGACATGGAGAAGATCGAAGCGGCTATGCAGCGCTCCCTTGAATATTCAGTTTCTCAGTATGAAAGTGTAGTAGAGTATATGAAGAGTCAGGGTGTGGATAAGCAAGTACATATTGGGGAAACAGGTTGGGCTACAGTTTCAAATGGGCATTATGGGGATGAAGGCTCCCGCGCAACCGATGAATTTAAATCTGCACGTTACCATGAACTAATTCGAGAATGGTCCGAAGAAAATAACGTTTCCGTTTTTTATTTCGAGGCATTTGATGAGAAATGGAAAGACGCTGCTAATCCACTGGGGTCCGAAAATCATTTTGGGCTTATAAACCTGCAATCCGAAGCAAAGTATATGCTTTGGGATGAAGTAGATGCAGGGGTATTCGATGGATTAACAAGAGATGGAATGCCTATCACTAAAACATTTAACGGGGATCTTGATGCTCTCATGCAAACGGTAAAAGTACCACCAACAAATGCTGAGATTCAAGCAACACAAGAACAGGAGTAAATATGATAACGCACCTAAAGTTATTATTCACACTATTTTTAGCGCTATATATGGCAAGTTGCACAAATTCTAATACACTGGATATTGAGATCTATGAAACCTCAGAAAGTGGGAATAAACTCACAAAAATTGAGCCGGTATATGACCAATCTGAGGCCATAGAAGTGGTCATAAAGCCAGATGAAACATATCAGGAAATGACTGGTTTCGGTGGGTCATTTACCGAAGCAAGTGCATACTTACTAAATGAATTAAGTGAAGAAAATCGTAATAAAATCCTTGAAGCTTATTTTGGAGATTCCGGGGCGCGATATTCACTCACCCGTACGCACATAAATTCCAGCGATTTTTCATTGGGAAACTATTCCTATGCGCCTGATGCCGGAGATACTGAACTTAATAATTTTTCCATTGAAGAAGATCGCGATGACATCATTCCTATGATCAAAGATGCAATGGCTATCTCAACAGATGGATTTAAGATCATTTCTTCTCCCTGGACAGCTCCACCATGGATGAAAGATAATAAGGACTGGAAAGGAGGGAAGCTTCTACCCGAATACTATGATACCTGGGCCTTGTTTTTCTCTAAATATTTAACGGCCTATAAGGAAGAAGGTATAGATATTTGGGGTATTACAGTTGAAAATGAACCTCTTGGAAATGACAGCAATTGGGAAAGCATGCACTTTACCCCAGAAGAGCAAAATGAATTTGTTAAAAATCACTTAGGTCCACAGTTAGAAAATGATGGGTATGCAGACATAAAGCTTCTTGGTTATGACCAAAATCGCCATGAAGAATTGATAGAATGGGTTGATGCCATGTATAACGATGAAGAAGCTGCAAAATATTATGACGGTACGGCCGTCCACTGGTACGCAAGTACATACAAGATCTTTGCAGAAGAACTTCAGTATGCACATGAAAAGGCTCCGAATAAACATTTAATTCAAACAGAAGCTACCGTGGATGCTGATGTCCCAGTTTGGAAAGATGATTCCTGGTATTGGTCAAAAGAAGCTACGGACTGGGGTTATGACTGGGCTCCTGAGGATCGTAAATATCTGCATCCCAAGTATGTACCGGTTTATCGATACGCACGTGATATGATCGGAACCATGAATAATTGGGTGGATGGCTGGATCGACTGGAATATGGTTTTAAATCGACAAGGTGGGCCAAACTGGGCACAAAACTGGTGTTTAGCACCTGTAATTGTAGATCCTGATGCGGATGAAGTTTACTTCACCCCGCTTTACTACACAATGTCTCATTTCAGCCGATATATACGACCGGGTGCAGTTCGTATTGGTCACAGCCAAACCGACGATAGTATTAGGTTGACTGCCGCTGAAAATCCTGATGGATCCATAGCTGTAGTAATTCTAAATGAAGAAGATGAAGAAAAGCTGATCAACCTGAATTTGGGTAACGGATCCGCTTCCTACACAATTTCGGGAAAAGCAATTCAAACCATTGTTATTAATTAGTTGAAGGAGTTAATCATGAATTATAGTATAAAAGGGGTAAATAATGGCAGCTGAGACAATTCCAAAAAGGGCGAAAGTACCTTTACTACAAAAAGCATCATTTGGTGCCGGGCATTTAGTGTTGAATTTGTTGCCAGGTGCTTTGGGCGTCTTTATGTTCTTTTTGTTAACGGCCTTTGGTATGAATCCATTTTTGGCTGGTTTATTGGGAGGGCTTCCAAGGATCTTTGATGCCCTTACCGATCCAATCATGGGGTTTATATCAGATAACACGAATTCACGGTGGGGACGTCGCAGACCGTATATCTTTGTTGGAGCAATTTTAAGCGGGATCTTTTTTATTCTGCTTTGGCAAATGGATGAGACTAATACCCAAACCTATAATTTTTGGTATTTCCTCATCATGTCGATGGTGTTTTTAGTTGGAAATACCATGTTTGCTACTCCACTGATCGGCCTTGGGTATGAAATGACCACAGACTATAACGAAAGAACTCGCTTAATGGCTTTTTCACAAACTGTGGGGCAAATTGCCTGGATGATCGTACCCTGGTTTTGGGTACTTATCGCCGATCCGGATCTGTTTGCAGATCAGGCAACCGGAGTTCGACAGCTTTCCGTTATAGTAGGGGGTATATGTATTGTATTGGGATTATTACCCGCAATTTTCTGTGAAGGATTTGACTCCGCAAGAATGGAGAATAGGAAGGAGATCACATTTAAAAAATCTCTTGAAAACCTAAAGGAATTATTCAAAGGGATAGTGATAGTTTCCAAGAATAAACCTTTCGTTAAGCTATGTACAGCAACTTTTTTGGTATTTAATGGCTTTCAGCTTGTGGCCTCATTCAGCTACTTTATAATCGTGTTCTATATGTTTAATGGAGATTATGGAGCCGCTGGAAACTGGCCGGCTTGGTTTTCAACCATCACTGCTGTAGCAACCGCATTTTTGGTGATACCTATTGTCTCCTGGCTCTCGGATAAATTCGGCAAGAGAAAGGCTTTCATAATTTCTACCGCCTTATCGATTGTTGGGTATATACTCAAATGGTGGGGATTCAGTCCCGAAAATCCATGGCTCATTTTCATGCCCATACCTTTCATGGCCTTTGGCTTGGGTGGGTTGTTTACGCTTATGATGAGTATGACGGCAGATGTTTGTGATCTGGATGAACTACGAAATGGAATGCCTCGAAAAGAAGGTACATTCGGAGCAATCTACTGGTGGATGGTGAAGCTGGGACAAGCATTAGCGTTAGTACTTGGAGGTTTAGTGTTGGAGCTGGTAGGATTTGATCAAAATGCAGCAACACAAACGGCAGAAACATTGACGAATTTGAGATTAGCAGATATTATCATTCCATCTGTTACAGCAGGATTAGCTATCTGGGTTATCTATAGTTATAGCCTCACAGAAGAAAGAGCAAAAGAGATACAACAGGAATTAGTAGAAAGACGCGGAGAACTTTCATAACTGCGTTTTATAAAATTAAATCAAACCACTTTAAACTAACACAATGTCATATAGAGAAGAAAAATTTCTGAGTTTCAAAAAATCTGATCTCATTCCAAAACTCAGTTATATGGATGAGATGTCGGCGGAAGACATTGCCGACCTATTTAAAGAACTATTAGATGAAGGAATTTATGGTTTTTGCTTTAGCCTCTATGAGGAAGGACAGGGGCCCGGGGATATCATTCCAAGAGAGCAAATTGCTCGCAGAATGGAGATCGTTGCTCCTCACACAACTTCTATTCGGTCTTTTTCTTGTACAGATGGGAATGAATTAATTCCTCAGGTTGCCAAAGAATTTGGTTTAAAGACCTTAGTGGGAGCCTGGCTTGGAGACGATGAGGAAAAAAATGAAGAGGAAATACAAAATCTCATTCAGCTTGCAAAAGATGGATACGTTGATGTTGCAGCTGTAGGGAATGAGGTGCTTTACCGTAACGATCTGACTGAAGAACAGTTATTGGAGAAGATTGCATATGTGAAAAACGAACTGGACGGAATTGTTCCTGTTGGTTACGTGGATGCATACTATGAATTCGTGCACCGGCCTGCTATTACTGAACTTTGTGATATTCTACTGTGCAATTGCTACCCATTTTGGGAAGGCACAAGTATCAGTGATTCTTTTCATCATATGCGTCAGATGTACTATCAGGTTAAAAATGTCGCAAATGGAAAAGAAGTCATGATCACCGAAACAGGATGGCCAAGTAAAGGGTCTCCGTTGGGTGGGGCTGTTCCTTCAAAAGAAAATGCGATCAGATATTTCATTAATGCCAACCTATGGTCTCAGGATGAAGATATTGACATCTTTTACTTCTCATCCTTTGATGAATCATGGAAAGTAGGTGCTGAAGGAGAAGTCGGAGCCTACTGGGGCATATGGGACAAAAACGGAAAATTAAAATACTAAATGAATACTTTTAAACATATAGGAGTACCTGTCGGCAGGGCAATATGCTACTCTGGATTCAGAGATGGGCAACACCCTGGTGGCGAATACCCGGATTATGATCAGGTAAAAGAAGATCTCATGATCCTTGAAGGTCACTGGAAATATCTACGGCTATACAACTGTGATCAACATGCCAAGACCGTGCTTGAGGTAATCCGAAAAGAAGGACTTGATTTTCAAGTTATGTTGGGGGCTTACATTGAAGCTGAAATGAACAATTTTAATTGCCCTTGGAATGGTGGAGTTTATTCAAAATCAGAACTCGAAAACAATACCATTTTAAATCAAAAGAAAATCCAGACTTTGATCAGGTATGCTAACAATTATGATGATGTGATTTTTTCCTTGTCAGTGGGTAATGAAGCGTGTGTAGATTGGACAGACCATTATGTACATGAAGACAGCGTGCTGAAATATGTACAACAGGTGAAGGAGTCTGCCAAACAACCTGTAACATTTTGCGAAAATTATGTGCCATGGCTATTCAAACTTGAAAAACTGGTTGAGGCTGTGGATTTCATTTCAATTCACACTTATCCGGTTTGGGAATACATGCACATAGATGATGCTATTGACTACACAAAGGATAACTATAACGCAGTTGCCCAAAAATATCCTGACACTCCAGTAGTAATTACCGAAGCGGGTTGGGCTACTCAGTCAAATGGAAATGGTATCAATCCTGAAAGCGTAAATGAGGATTATCAGAAGGTCTATTTTGATCATTTGATGGAATGGACCGACCAGGAAAAAATCATGACGTTCTTTTTCGAGGCTTTTGATGAGACCTGGAAAGGATCACCTGAGCCATTAGAGCCAGAAAAACATTGGGGACTTTTTCATATCGACCGGACCCCGAAACTGGCAGTGAAATCTTTGATAAAAGAAGAAATTGGAATTACAACCCAATAGAGTAATAAGTCTAACGCCAAACAATACTATAACCATAAATTACAACCGCATAGAAACACTTTTACAAACACTTAATCATAAAATTATGAAATCAATAAAACTAACAACATTATTAACATTCGTCTTCTTAGCGATAGCCAATTTGGCTATTGCGCAGCAGGAAGTTGTCCAAGATTTTGAATCTTCACCAGCAATAGCAGGATTTGAAGGTTTAGAGTCAGCTACAATCGTCGCTGATCCTTCATCGGCAGGAAATGGACAGGTTTTTGAATTAGTCACTTCAGCAGATGGCAATCCTTGGCAAGGCGCAGAAGTTGTTCTTGCTGATGAGAGCTCACTAGATTTAACTTCAGATCTTACAGTTAGTGTAGATGTATGGTCTGAGGTTGCGTTCTCGCCTATGGCAAAAGTTGAAACTACTGGAAATGCAGATGCTGCACCAGCTTCAGCTAATACACAGAGCCATACCGGAAGTGGATGGGAAACGCTAACATTTAC
The DNA here is from genome assembly GCA_031580945.1 of Gracilimonas sp. Lineage (GTDB taxonomy): Bacteria > Bacteroidota > Rhodothermia > Balneolales > Balneolaceae > Gracilimonas. The sequence continues at coordinate 3,074 of JAVLBT010000005.1, read as the reverse complement.
TTTAAATACAGGTGATGATGGAACAGCTACAGCTGATGGGGTCTATAATAAAGTTGTATTCTTCCCTAACAGAAGCTCAGACGGTACAGCCTGGAATGACCCAATATTAGAAGGGACTTTTTACTTCGATAATATTACAGGCGTAAAAGGTAGTATAGGTGGTGATACTTCATCTGGTAGCTCGCCAACTACGGCTCCACCAACTCCGCCAAGTAGAGATGCAGGGGATGTTATTTCTTTATTTAGTGACGCTTATGATAACATCAATGTTGTTACATTCTCAACAGAATGGAGTCAAGGCACCACAAATGAGAACATTGTAGTTGAAGGTGATACTGTGAAAAGGTTCAATTTTAATAGTCCATTTACAGGTATTCAGCTTGAAAGTGCTGTAGACCTAACAAATTTCACGCATATGTATTTTGACTATTGGGTTGCTGATGAGCAGGAGCCCGGACAGGTTTTTAGTCCAAAATTATCGATTCATGGTGGCCTACCTGATACAGAAGGCGAAACAAGTGCGATTGAATTTACAAACCCAATTGCTGCTTCACAGGAATGGGTTGCATTTAATGTAGCACTGGATGAATTTTCTGTTGCCGGTGGTGGAACCGATGTAAGAGATAAGATGTACCAAATCGTTTTAGGTAACGGTGGTACTATAGATCTCGCGTACATTGATAATTTATATTTCTACAAAGATGTTTCTAATAGCATCAACGGAAATGAAGAATTGCCAAGTGCTTTTAAATTGGATCAAAACTACCCGAATCCATTTAACCCCTCTACTAAAATTTCTTATCAGTTACCAAATACGGCTAATGTAACATTGAAAGTATATGATATCACAGGTAGAGAAGTAGCGGCATTTAATGAAGGACGGCAGTCCGCAGGTTCCTACACCGTATCATTTGATGCTACTAACTTATCAAGTGGTATTTATATTTATAGATTGGAAGCGGGTGCATTTTCAGCAACTCGTAAGATGACGCTGATCAAATAATTATAGCAAATCAAGTCTAAATCTAAGGCCAGCCTAATTTTTTGGCTGGCTTTTAGATTAGTTCAGTTAAGAATGTTTGTAAAACTATTAAATGGGTAAAAATTCAAATAAAAGGAGGATATAGAGAATGGTCTCAAATCATATTATCAATATTAACAAGAAGTGGGTATTTCAAACTTAAATTTTTTAACGAGAATATTATGAAAAGAACAATATTAACAATTTTGATGCTTGCGTTTACGACGTTAGCATTTGCACAATCAGCCCCTGCCGGGTTTGTTGCCAACGATGGAAACAATCCGGGTGAGGTATTTCTTGCTGTAGGCCCTAACGACGTGGCGCTGGATAGCATCGAATACAAATTATTTTATTCAGAGACGGCCTCAGCCCCAGCTGATCCACTTACTGCGACCGAGTATACATTCGGATCCATAGCCGGTGACGGTGATGGGAATGCAGCTTTTGGATTCGATCTTGGCGGACTGACCGAAGGAACAGATTATACCTTCTGGTTATATCAATTCAACAATGTGGATTCCGTATATTCAGATCCTGCCAGTGATACGGCTGTATCAGGCAGTACTACTGTGCCAAGTGACGCTGCACCAACCACCAATGCAGCTGAGCCGGAAGCTCGCGATGCAGCAAACGTGGTATCCATTTATGGTGATTTTTATGACACCATCGATGGGGTGAACTACAATCCAAACTGGGGACAGTCAGGATTTGCCGATGTTGATCCTGCCTTTGATCCGGGTACAGGAAATCCGGTATTGGCCTATCCTAATTTTAATTATCAGGGAACCGAGTTTGGAGCTCAAGACCTGTCAGATATGGATTTTGTTCATATTGACATCTGGGTGGCAGAAGGAACCGATCGCATGGTTAAATTTACGCCCATTGATGCCACCGGTGAGGTACTGGTTGAAGTACCGGTTACTCCGGGATCATGGAACAGTGTAGACCTTCCAAAAAGTGCTTTTGCGGGCATGAACTGGGAAGCAGTTTCACAGCTTAAATTTGACGGACAATTTAATGCCGACGGTTCGGCCAACACCACCTCTTTCAACGTATATGTGGATAACATCTTTTTCTACAAGGCGGAAGATATGGGTGCTGCACCGGCTGCTCCTGCCGGGTTTGTTGCCAACGATGGAAACAATCCGGGTGAGGTATTTCTTGCTGTAGGCCCTAACGACGTGGCGCTGGATAGCATCGAATACAAATTATTTTATTCAGAGACGGCCTCAGCCCCAGCTGATCCACTTACTGCGACCGAGTATACATTCGGATCCATAGCCGGTGACGGTGATGGGAATGCAGCTTTTGGATTCAATCTTGGCGGACTGACCGAAGGAACAGATTATACCTTCTGGTTATATCAATTCAACAATGTGGATTCCGTATATTCAGATCCTGCCAGTGATACGGCTGTATCAGGCAGTACTACTGTGCCAAGTGACGCTGCACCAACCACCAATGCAGCTGAGCCGGAAGCTCGCGATGCAGCAAACGTGGTATCCATTTATGGTGATTTTTATGACACCATCGATGGGGTGAACTACAATCCAAACTGGGGACAGTCAGGATTTGCCGATGTTGATCCTGCCTTTGATCCGGGTACAGGAAATCCGGTATTGGCCTATCCTAATTTTAATTATCAGGGAACCGAGTTTGGAGCTCAAGACCTGTCAGATATGGATTTTGTTCATATTGACATCTGGGTGGCAGAAGGAACCGATCGCATGGTTAAATTTACGCCCATTGATGCCACCGGTGAGGTACTGGTTGAAGTACCGGTTACTCCGGGATCATGGAACAGTGTAGACCTTCCAAAAAGTGCTTTTGCGGGCATGAACTGGGAAGCAGTTTCACAGCTTAAATTTGACGGACAATTTAATGCCGACGGTTCGGCCAACACCACCTCTTTCAACGTATATGTGGATAACATCTTTTTCTACAAGGCGGAAGATATGGATGCTGCACCGGCTGCTCCTGCCGGGTTTGTTGCCAACGATGGAAACAATCCGGGTGAGGTATTTCTTGCTGTAGGCCCTAACGACGTGGCGCT
>JAVLBT010000059.1:0-16018 GCA_031580945.1 Gracilimonas sp. | reverse complement strand
TGCTTCAATTTTGACCGGGAATTGCTTCATTCTATTAATGAAGGTTTTTGCGTGTTGTTCTGCAAGTATGGTCGTAGGTACTAAAAGAGCTACTTGTTTGTGATCAAGAACTGCTTTGAAAGCTGCCCGTACAGCAACTTCGGTCTTTCCGAATCCAACATCCCCACAAACAAGGCGGTCCATAGGGTGCTTACTTTCCATATCTTCTTTTACCGCCACAATAGCGTCGTGTTGATCTGGAGTTTCCTCAAATTCAAAATTTGCTTCCAGTTCAATTTGCCATTCATTATCAGGAGAAAAGCTGTGAGCTGTTTCCGCTTTCCGTTTGGCATACAAACGGATAAGCTCTCGCGCTATATCTTTAACTTTCTTTTTAGTTTGGGCTTTTTTTCGTGCCCAAGCCCCAGACCCTAATTTTGTGATACGAGGAGCAGTTCCTTCTTTTCCAGAGTATTTTTGAAGCTTATGTAAGCTCGTAACATTGACATATAGCGTAGAATCATCTTTATACTGCAGAACAACTACTTCCTGCTCAGTATTTTTAACATTGATCTTTTTAAAGCCCATGAACTTGCCGATTCCATAGTCTACATGCACTACAAAGTCTCCCCGGTTCAGATCTTTTAATTCCTTAAAAGATATTCCTCCATGAAAACGTCTTCTCTTGGTTTTCGGACGGTGATACCGGTTAAATATTTGGTGATCGGTGTAAGCAGCTATCTTAGCCGGCTCATAAATAAATCCCTCATGCAGGGATTCTACGACCAATCGATATTTAAAATCCTGACTGGCTTCTCCCAGTAACTCATCAAAACGTTCTCGTTGTCCCTCATTATCACAAAGAATGACCGTAGATATTCCTGCTTTTGAGTTTTTGGTGATATTTTCTCTTAGAAGCTTAAAATTTCCATGGAAATCAGGCTGAGGCTTGGTTTCAAGCGTATAGGTATTTTTATTGTGTTCTGATATTCCAATGTCCCCTATAAACAGTTTTCGTTTGAACTTAGATAGTTCTTTTTGAAAATCGTGTTCACTTATATATTGTTGATCCGGGGGCGTAAGGTTATCTTGGTCATCGTGTTCAAGAAAAGATTGTTCCGCTTTTTGATAAAATTCATTGATCTTGGACAAAACAACATCCTGGTCTGAAGTAACCAGCAGCGTTTTCTCATCAAAGTAGGAGAGAAAGGATGACTTTTCCCTTTCCGGTAAGTTTGATAGATCCGGTATTATCCTGGCTTCATTCAAAAATGCTATAGAGCGTTGAGAATCGGCATCAAATTCCCGAATGGTATCAACTTCATCTCCAAAAAACTCAAAACGCAATGGATACTCACCAGAGTAGGGGAACACATCCAATATTCCACCCCGTACGGCAAATTCCCCGGGTTCATCAACAAATTTAACTGGATCGTAACCCTGATCCACGAGCTCTTTTTTGATCTTCTCCAGCTCAATTTCATCACCTTTTTTAATCAACATGCTGACTTCATTAAGCGCAGATGGCGGAGCGATCTTTTCGTTTATTGCCTCTACTGAGGTGACAACCAACTTGTGCTCATGATCATTAATAACTTGAAGCGCTTCAGACCTTTGAACTAATAAGCTGGTGTCTTTAAGTTGTTGACGGTCATACGGTTTCTTATTTGATGATGGAAAAAGAATGACAGGTTTATCCTCTATTATCACATCTAAGTCTGATTTTAAAAAACGAGCACCTTCATCTGTTTCAGAAATTACAAGTACCGTTGGCTGCCGAAGGGAAAGATCAGCTAAAAGGAAACTATTTAGTGCCCCAATACTTTTTTTAAGTGAAAGGCTATTATTGTCATCAATCAGATCATGGATTTGTTTAAAAATACCACTTTTCTGCAGCTGTTCTTTTATGAAGGAAATACTCATGAATAGTTTTAATGGATATTAGGATGTACCAAAGATACGCTCTTTTGTTTACGATCGGCAATAAAAGGAAGTGATCAGAGCTTTAACTTTTAATAATCTTCAACACCGCCTAAAACAGTTTTTTTGAGTATAAAACTAATTACAAAAAAACCTAAGGCTAAAGCCAGGTAACGCTCGTAAAGGTCTTCATAGTCTGTATATATGAGCTCCTCTACTTCTGTTTTTTCCAGCTCATCGATTTCTGTATAAATGTTTTGAAGCTCTTGTGAATCGGTTGCACGGAAGTACCTGCCATTGGTGATTTCGGCAACGCGAGTGAGCATATCCTCATCAATATTGACTTGAACATTCTGATACCGACGACCAAAAATTGGATCCTGAATAGGATAAGGAGCTGTTCCGCGAGTTCCTGCACCTATGGTGTAAATCTTTATACCATAAGTGGAAGCAAGATCAGCTGCTGTTACAGGATCTACCTCACCGGCATTATTTTGTCCATCCGTAAGCAAGATGATCACTTTACTTTCGGCATTGCTATCTTTGAGCCGGTTTATAGCAGTTGCAATTCCCATTCCTATTGCGGTTCCATCCTCTATAATCCCCATTTCAAGATCATCAACAAGATTCTTCAGCAATCGGTAGTCTAAAGTGGGCGGGACCACGGTAAAGCTTTTCATTGCAAAGGTTACCAAACCGATTCTATCAGATTGACGTTTATCAACAAAATCTTTGGCTACTTGTCTGGCTGCTTCAAAACGATTGGGTTTGAGGTCTTCCGCCCGCATGGACGTAGAAAGATCCAATACCAGCACAATATCAATCCCCTCAGCATTACGCTCAACGGTGGTAAGTCTTTCCTGGGGGCGGGCCAAAGCAACAATCAAAAATCCTATTCCTGCCCACATCAATATAGCCTGAAACCAGTGAATATGAGCTTTCCAATTTCCAGGCAGATCATTAAGTAGATTCAATGAAGAAAAAGTAAAAGAGCTATTGCGATCGGTGAAATAGGAATACAGGTAGTAGCCTATAATGAAAGGAAGCACTAAAAAGGCCCAAAACCATTGTGGATTAGCAAATTCCATCTAAGATTCTCGTTTTTGAGTTTGATCAGGTTTAGGTTCGAACTGAGCGTTGTATTTAGCTCTTAGTCTGCGTACACGAGCGGAATCTACGTCTTGAGCCCTCTTTAGGAATTCAACGGCTTCATCATAGGTGCTCCAGGCGTCATCCAAAGTGGGAGTAAATTTGGCAAATTTAACCAGATCTGCTTTTCTGAGAATGATCCTGGTTTTTTCATGAAGAGTATCATCAACACCAAATGCCTCAAGGTAGCGAAGTAGTTCCCTTGATGTAGATTCAAGTGCCGGTATATTATATAGTTCTTCAAAATAAGCTCTTATAGCATCACCAATTTCACTGTAGAATTCTTTATAATCTTTAGTAACCGCAATATCAGACGAATCCTTCACATGATCTAACTTCTCTTCCAAGGCCTCTAATGGGTTGTAAAATGGTTTTATCTCCTTTTCAGGTTCAGGCTCAGTTTCAGGGTGTTTTTCGCGGTATACAAACCACCAAAACAGAAATCCAGCCAATAAAAGAGCTGCAAGTATCCAGGGCCACCAGGCTCGCGGAAAGGCAAAGTTTGGCTGCATAGGTTTGAGAGTGGTATCGCCACTCGCAACCACATTTCGAAAATACAATGTTAGGGGTTCACTTTGTAAGGCAACAGAATCGGTATTAGTGTATAATTGAATCGTTTGAGCCGGTATTTGAAGGTCTTCATTATCAAAATATTGAAACTTGTAGCTAATGCTGTCTGAAAATTCCGTAACTCTAAATTGTTTGCGTTCAATAAGCTCTATGGCAGGAGGGAAGGCACTGGTGTCAGGTAATAAGATGGTTTCGTATTCCTGATCCAATTTAAGAGATATTGAATACGTAAACAGTTCACCAACAGATACAGAATCAGTACTTACATGCGTACGCAGCGTTTGAGCTGAAACAGAGCTATAACATATAATTGAAACCAGTAATGTCAATATCCGTAGATTTCCGGGCTTCAAAAAGGTCGTACTCATCTAAATGATTAAAATAATGATATGAATGTTTGCCGTGGTCGATGAAGCTTGAAAATAAAACAAAGTGATGTAAATGTTTTACAAATCTATGACAAATTGTGGTTTATGAAAACCGGTCATTTATTCTTATCATTTTGGGCTATTAAATTTACAGGTATTACATGAATAAATTGAACACTGCAAGAGGAATAGGTCTTTTTCTTTGCTTTATACTGCTATCAACCGTTTTTGCTTTTCACTACGAACGGGAGAAGCCTATTCCTGAAATTAGCATTTCTACGAACAATTTAGTAGAAATAACGGAGGACGTTCAACTTGATAGTTATGGTTTTAACCGACTTAATGTAGAAGTTAATGAAGGCAAAGTTCGCCGAAATGAGAGCTTATATTTGATCTTGCGTGATATTGATGTATCTCCCCAAACCATTTATGAAATTAACAGGGCCTCTAAAGGGGTATTTAGAAGTAACAGGATCAAGCCGGGCCAAAAGTATTTGACTTATATTGGTGAAAACGGACCTAAAAGGCTAATTCTCCATACTAATCCTCTGGAGTATGTAGTTTTTGACTGGCAAGATGAAATTCAGGTAACTACAGGGAAGAAGGAAGTAGATACTCAAATAGCCCAAGTGGCCGGTGTCATTGAATCTTCACTCTATGAAACACTTCTTGATAAAAATGTTTCCACACTATTAGTACTTCGATTAAGTGAAATATTTGCCTGGCAAATTGACTTTTTCCGACTCTTTCCTGGAGACCATTTTAAGGTAATTTACAGGGAACAGTATGTGGATGGTGAATTTTTGGGAATTGGAGATATTATTGCAGCCGAGTTTACCAATAAAGAGGAGACCTATGATGCCTATTATTTTGATGGAGCAGAGACCGCAGGATTTTATGACAGAAAAGGGAATGGAGTTCAAAAAGCTTTATTAAAAGCACCATTTAAATTTTCCCAGCGTATAAGTTCTGGTTTTTCGCATAGTCGGTTTCATCCCGTTTTGAAGCGCAGAATACCGCATTATGGTGTTGATTATGCTGCACCATTAGGAACTCCTGTTATTTCAGTTGGAGATGGCGAAGTTACCGAAGCTCAATATCGTGGCGCAAATGGAAACATTGTTAAGATCAGGCACAACAGCACATACACAACAGCATATTTGCACCTGAATGGGTTTGCCAACGGTATTAAAAAGGGCAGCAAAGTAAAACAAGGTCAAACAATTGGGTATGTTGGAAGAACAGGTCGAGTCACCGGTGTTCATCTTGATTACAGAATCTATAGAAATGGTCAGCCTGTTAATCCTTTGACCATAGATCTACCACCTTCAAAAGCACTCAAAGGACAAGATTTGAAAAATTTCAAAGAAAAAGTAAAGGTACTACAAGAAGAGTTGAGTGAGATAACTATTGATCCGGAAACAGCAGTGGCTTCTTTATAAAATAAGTATTGTATATCTCTAATACCTTTTGACTCTTCTTTTAAAGAAGTTCATCAAAGGTTCAACATATGATTCGTTGGTTTGCACTTCAACTGCATCAATTTTCATCTTCAGCAACTTATCCTGAAGATGGGCCTTTTGTTCTAAGCGACGAATCTTATAAGCTTTCCGAACTTTTTGGCTTGATGTATCTACCAGTTTACGTTGTCCCGTTTCCGCATCACGAATTTTAACAAGTCCCAGGTCGGGTAACTCATCTTCCAACGGATCGTTGATCAAAATACTCACCAGATCATGCTTTTGATTTGTGATTCGAAGTTGTTTATCAAAATTCTGATCTTGAAAATCTGAGGCTAAAACTACAATTGCGCGTCTGTCGAGTAAGCGGTTGATGTAAGAAAGTGCATCGCCAATATCGGTTCCCGTTCCTGTGGGTTTAGTGGTGTAAAGCTCTCTGATGAGTCGTAAAACGTGTGTTCTGCCTTTTTTGGGCGGTACGACTTTCTCTATATGATCACTGAATAACACTAACCCCACTTTATCACTATTTTTAATAGCACTAAATGCCAAGACAGCACAAAGCTCAATGGCAAGGTCCATTTTACTCTGATTTTGACTCCCAAAAGTACCGCTTTGAGAAATATCGATACATAACATCAGTGTTTGTTCTCGTTCTTCCTCAAATACCTTGATAAACGGGTCGCCGGTACGAGCAGTTACATTCCAGTCAATTTGCCGGATATCATCTCCGTAGGTATAGGCCCGGACTTCAGAAAACTCCATACCTCGGCCTTTAAAAGCAGATTGGTATTCTCCCCCAAATAAGGTATTCACAATACCTTTGGTTTGGATCTCAAGCTTTCGAATCTTTTTTAGGATTTCCTTGGGAATCATAGTGTCTTATTTTTTTACAAACTGAAGATAATAAATGGGATTCTGAATAAAGAATTCGAATCGTAAATATTTGGGAATTTGTGAGATATTGAATCCATCTTTCCGCCTGTGTGGAGAATTATAATTTTAGAAAGGAATCCGGCGGGGTGATGGATGGAATTTGATTAAACTTCGAATTTACCGAATTAAGCAAGTTAGCTTATGGCCCATCTCCATCACCCGGGCTTGGGCCCGAAAGATGGTGATTACAGCCCCTTAATCCATCCTTCCGCCTGTTGGGGAGGTTTAGAAATTTGAAAAGGTATCTTGGCGGGGTGATGGATGGTCTCGAATCGACTTCCATTCTTTTCTAAATCATCCATGTTGCCCTTGGCCCATCTCCATCACCCGGCATTCGCCGAAAGATGGAGATTACTTTTTATAAATCCATACTTATTTCTACCGAATCATATTGTTTGCGCTCCCATAGAGGGTAGCTGAGAAATAATATTAAGGTCATAATCCCAATCCAATACATAAACCAAGCAAAGAACATATGATCTTCGAGAAGGCCCTTCATGCTAAATAAATTGTAGAAATCGTGAGCTGATTTGGGAAGATTTCCAATGAGCGGCATTCTTCTTGCAACTGCATCGGCCGCATAAGCAGATGATTCGATCCAGGCAAAAGCCGTAAGCAACAAACCCAACTGAGCAACTAATCGATTGTAATTAAACCACCCATACACAAAGATGATAAAAGGTAATAGGATCTCTAATAAGGTCCCACCCAGTATGGTAAAGAACCGAGACCCAAATACTCTAAAAAAAGTATGTCCGGCTTCATGAATGATCAGCAAAAAGTTATCGACCAAGAAGAAAAATGGGGCAAGTATACCGGGATAATCATACATCCAGGAATAGGAGATCTCCCATTTAAGGGCCATCCAGAATTGATCGGCAAGCACCCAGCAAAAGGGGATACAGATCAACGAGAACCACCACTTCTTTATGTGGGGCAATACTTTATCGGGTGAGAAATTGCTACTGAAAATCAATATCATTGAACCATTTAGACTTCTAACAAGTTGTTATAGTAGAAATTAAATCGGTATCAAACAATTACGTAATCATGAGAAAACCACTGAACGTTACACAGAAATTGATTCAAGATCATTTAGTTGAAGGGGAAATGGAGCCTGGAGAAGAGATCGGGCTTAGAATAGACCAGACACTTACCCAAGATGCCACGGGTACTTTAGTAATGCTTGAATTAGAGGCTATGGAACTGGATGACGCTAAAACGGAATTATCCTGCCAATATGTAGATCATAACCTTTTGCAAACCGATTTTAAAAACCCTGATGATCATCTGTTTTTAAAATCTGCAGCTGAGCGATTTGGAATGTGGTTTTCTCGTCCGGGTAATGGTGTTAGTCACCCGATCGAAACAGAACGATTTGCCATTCCCGGAAAAACATTAGCTGGTTCAGATAGCCACACACCTGCTTCCGGTTGTATGGGAATGCTGGCATTAGGAGCTGGTGGTCTTGATGTTGCATTTGCTATCGCAGGTGAACCTATGCATATAAAAATGCCGAAAGTATTGGGTGTGGAATTAAAAGGAAATCTTCCTGACTGGGTTAGCGCTAAAGATGTGGTATTGGAAATGCTTCGTAGATATGATGTAGACGGAGCCACCGGTTATGTGATCGAGTATTTTGGTGAAGGATTGAAGAATCTCTCTACTATGGATCGTCATGTAATTGCTAATATGGGAACGGAAATGGGTGCTACAAGTACAGTATTTCCAGCAGATGATGAAGTTAAACGTTTTATGAGCTCACAGGGCCGTGGGGGCGATTTTGTTGAACTTATTGCTGATGACGGAGCTAAATATGATAAATATGAGGAACTGATTCTTGATGACGTGGAACCAATGATAGCTCTTCCAAGCAGCCCCGGAAATGTTGTTCCCGTGCGTGAAGTTGAGGGCAAACCGATCTATCAGGCGTATGTAGGTTCTTCTGCAAACCCCGGTTATAGAGATTTTTGGATGGTTTCTGAGATTGTAAAAGGAAGGATGGTGCATGAAAATGTATCCTGGGATGTCAACCCAACTTCACGGCAGATCATTGAAAACATGGTGAAAAATGATGTAATGTTTAATTTAGTGCAATCTGGTGCCCGAATTCATCAGGCAGGATGTAACGGCTGTATTGGAATGGGACAAGCGCCTGCTTCTGGACAGAATAGTTTGCGCACGGTTCCCCGAAACTTTCCCGACCGGTCTGGAACTAAGGAAGATTCTGTATTTTTAGTCAGCCCCGAAACTGCAGCAGCTTCTGCTTTGACCGGTAAGATCACCGATCCCAGAGATTTGGAAGAGTTGTATGATATGGAGTATCCAAAATTCAAAGCACTCGAAAATCCGATTGTTAATATGGAAATGTTAAAAGAACCCGTAGAAAAAGAACATCGTGGGGACATCAAAAAAGGACCAAACATTTCTACTATGCCTGATTTTGATGAGCTATCCGATTTTGAAGTACCAGTCTTGCTTAAAATGGGAGATGACATTTCAACAGATGAGATCTTGAGAGCGGGTGCGGAAGTACTTCCGTTTCGTAGTAACATTCCGGAGATCAGTAAATTTACACTTGATGTTGTTGATGAGCATTTTCACGACCGGGCATTGCAAGCCAAAGAAGAACATGGCGGACATATAGTGATAGCCGGTGAAAATTATGCGCAGGGTTCCAGCCGTGAACATGCAGCTATTGCGCCTCGGTATTTAGGGCAAAAAGCAGTGATCGCTAAAAGCTACGCTCGTATAGGATGGCAAAATCTGGTGAATTTTGGTATTCCTCCTTTTGAGTTCGATAATGATCAAGATTACGCTGATATAGAACAGGGCGATGTACTAAGAACAGAAAATATTCGATCAAGTATTGAAAGTGGAAATAAAGCTAAGCTGATCAATGTTACCAAGGGAAACGAATATATAGTTAAACACAATCTTAGTGATCGTCAAAGAGAAGCTGTTTTAGATGGTGGAGTCATAAATACATTTAAGAAAAAGAAGGCATCCTGATTGAATTTATCAGGCTTAAGTCGCAATATACCACTACATTAATTGAGCTTCATAAACTTCCACTAAAATATATTCTGAATGAAAGTTATCGTGACTGGATCTTCTCGGGGAATAGGGCACGCAATTACAAAAAAATTGCTTAAAGAGGGGTATTCAGTCACTGGTACATCCCGTTCAAAAAAGAATCCATTTCAAAACATACATCATTATACCCATTTGAAGTGTGATCTATCGGAGCAGGATGAGGTCTGTAAATTAAAAGATATATTTGAAATGAACCCTATTCCGGAAGTTTTGATCAATAATGCCGGAATGTTTGATGAAGCCCAAATGGATAACTCAGATGAAAATTGGCTTCAAAATTGGGATACGACCATGCAAGTAAATCTTCGTTCGGCTGCCTTATTATCAAAGTGGGCGATAAATGCCTGGAAAAATGCTGATGTCGAAGGCAGATTGATCAATATATCTTCACGTGCAGGATACAGAGGTGATACTGGGGAATATGCGAGCTATGCAGCCAGTAAGGGTGGTCTTATTGCCTTCACCAAAAGTATAGCCCGTAGTTTCGGGAAATTTGGTATTACTGCTTATTCCATTGCACCGGGCTTTGTAGATACTGACATGGCACGAAATTCCGTAGAAGTGTATGGAGAAGAATATCTAACTAAGGATCTTGCTTTGGATTCTATTGCACCACCCGAACAAATCGCAAATATTGTGGCTTTATTAGCCAAAGGAAATTTAACCCATGCTACGGGTCAAACTTTTCACGTAAATTCAGGCTCTTATTTGATCTAATATAGATTCTTGATTTAAGGGATCATTGGGTGCGTTTAATTCCTCCGAGACTTAAAAAAAGCTTTCAACAGGTGTTCACTTTCAGCTTCCATCACGCCTTGAATGATTTCTACTTGGTGATTGAGTTTATTATTTGAAGCAATATTAAAAATGCTTCCACAAGCACCGGCCCTTGGATCTGAGGCCCCGAAAACGATCGTCCCCATTTTACTCCAAACCGATGCCCCTGAACACATAGGGCAGGGTTCCAAGGTCACATATAGTGTACAATCAGTCAGGTATTTCTCATTTAATGTTTCACATGCTGCGGAGATAGCTAACATTTCAGCATGTGCGGTAGGGTCATTCAAGCGCTCCACTTGATTATATCCTTTCCCGATGATCTGTTCTTGATGCACCACAATTGCTCCCACAGGAACTTCCTCTTCGTCAAAAGCCTGCTCAGCCAACATAAAAGCCCGAGCCATGTATCGCTGGTGTTTTTGCCAAATTGGAAGATCTAATTCATGCATAATACTTGATTGCTATGGTTTGATTTAAGTACTTTGGCGCGAACTTAATCCAATTTTGATGAAAAAAGTAGAGCAAAGTATAAAAGAATTTATTGCTGAGAATATTCGCACTATACCAAATTTCCCGAAAGAGGGAATACAGTTTAAAGACATAACTACACTGCTGCAGGATAAAAGGGCACTGGAGCTTACTTCGTATATGCTTGCTCAACCATATCGCCATAAATCCATTGATTATGTAATTGGTCTTGAATCCAGGGGATTTCTTTTTGGAACCAATCTTGCCCAAGACCTGAATGCAGGTTTTATACCTGTGCGAAAGCCTGGTAAACTTCCAGCTAAAACATTGTCAGAAACCTATGCCTTGGAATACGGTGAAGATAGTGTAGAAATACACGAAGATGCCTTTCATCAAGGAGCCAAAGTGATTATTCACGATGACCTTATTGCTACGGGAGGTACGGCTTCTGCAGCCTCTAAATTAGTACAACGATTAGGAGGGAATGTCGTAGGCTATTCATTCATTATAGAGCTTTCTTTTTTGAATGGCAGAGACACTCTCTTACCAAATATACCCGTCCATAGCATTTTGATGGAATAAAGGAACATATTTCGGTTCATGAACTACAATTGATTGAAAAGAATAATCAATTGAGGATATGAACATGAAATTAAGCCATCTATTTCCCGTCTTACTTTTAGCAGGCACTATTACAGTAGCCTCTGCATGTAATAAATTTATAGTTGAACAGGTAAACTATGCGCAACCCATTGAGTCGGTCCTTGAGCCGAATGAAAAAGGCGTAGTACAAGATCTTCGGTATGGAATCACTTTCAATATCAAACCATTTGAACAAAAAGAACTTGGAGATCAAGATTCCTTAAAGATCGATAATGTTAGGCTGATCAGAAATGCACAGGGATTATATTTCATAACCGCAAATAATTTTCGACATGTGTATGTGATGCAACCGGTAGAAAGTGCATTAGAGCTCAAGAAAAAGATCAGAATATCAGAAAAAAGGCTGGTAGCACCCGCATTTAACCTCAGAGACGGGGAAGTTCAGTTAGTTAAGACTGAGGTCAATGAAGTTATAAGCTTATCGGATGAGGAAAATCAAAACGAAAGAAAGGAGAAAAAATCATGAAAAGGGCAGTTTACACCATATTATTAGCATTCTTTTTAGCGTTAAATAGCGGCAGCATACATGGCCAAACATCAGATTACCAGGTCAAGCAAGAATTTGAAACAAAGTATAATGAACTCCTCAGTTTAGTTCAGCATGCAAAGAACCTATCTGTTATTGATAGTTTGAATTATGAAATTGATGCCCTCCGACATCGGTATGAGAAAAAAGAAGAGTTGTTGGATAAAGCTTTATACCCAGAGTCATTCATTGGAGTTATTGACCAACTAAACCATAATGTATCTTTAACCAGAACAAGACTGATAATAATTGAAGACCAAAGAGAGAAAATAGCTTCTCTGTCCGGGCAAATTTCTTCCTATAAAAAAGAAGTGGCTTATTTAAATGATATTAGTGATTCCTTGAATTTGGCCATTCGAAGAGCAGAAAAAAGTGAAAAAGAATTAACCAATTTGGTGCAGAGATACCGGCATAGCCTGGAAAAAAGGGACGAACTCATGCTTAATATGATCGACTCACTTTTTATGGGCTATAAAGATGTACATTTGAACCGTTTCACAGATCTTCCCCAAAATGGGACCGGCAACATAATTCAGGATTCTGAAAATCCTTTACAGATCATTCAATCCGTAATTGAGAAACATATTACAATACTGAAATCAAATACCCGATCATTACAAACAGAGGATTTTCTTCGAATGTATGTAGTTCAAAACCGATTTTCAGAGGTCTGGAATCAGATAGGTGATGATCTTTTATTGCTGTATGGCGGTGAAGATAGCAGAAAATGGAGGCAATCCATTGAATCTGATCTACATGATTGGCATGCAAGCGCGTCCAAACAAATGTGGGCCTCTTTGGATCTTTATCTGGAACAAAATGAAATCGAACTTACCGCTTTCGATAACAACCAAAGTTTTTATGATGCGATCGATTCATTCGTAAAAAATGCAACCGATGCCAGCCAGGAAAAAGTACTAACGAATGATGGCTATGAGTCCTTTCAGTCTTTCTTTACCGTCTGGAATGAAAAGATTAAAAAAGATTGGGGGCCTTATGTGCAGCAGGGAGAGCTACTTACAATGAAACAAATTTCAACTATTGATCAGGACATGATGAACTGGAATGAAAAGGCTCAACCCAGACCACTTTTAATTCCAATTTTATTTACACTGAGCTTGTGCGTGATCGTGATTCTGGTCATTGTTTTGGTTCGAAAATAAATACTGATTTTATTTGGTTACTAAGCCGGTTTTAATGCCGGCTTTTTTTATGTTCAGGATACCCTTTAAACTTACTTTATCCATGAAATATCTAATTTCCTCCATACTGTTCATATTTATTGCAACCGATATTTGCCTTGCCCAAATGAGTCTTGAACATGAAGCCAGCAAAACGACCCTGATCTTTGTCAGACACGCGGAAAAGGCAACAGACACACCCAATGATCCTCCACTTAATGAATTAGGTAAGAAGAGAGCAACACGATTAGCGGACTTACTCATAAAAGAATATTCAGTAGCAGCTATATATAGTACACCTTACCAACGAACCCTTTTAACCTCAAAGCCCCTTGCCAACAAGCTTAATCAGGTTATAATGATCTATAATCTAAACGATCCCGATGCGCTCTTAAGGTCTATTCTGGATCAATATCAGGGGGAAACGGTCTTGATTGTTGGCCATTCTAACACTACACCAATGCTCGTGAATAAGCTGCTTGGCACAAAGAAATACGAACAATTACATGAGAGGGTATACCATGCACTTTTTGTGGTGGATCTTTTCTCCGATGGGGCAATTACTGATAAAAAAATGTCTTATTGAATCAGGGTAGAGAGTAATATTTTCTTAAAAA
Source organism: Gracilimonas sp. (assembly GCA_031580945.1). GTDB lineage: Bacteria > Bacteroidota > Rhodothermia > Balneolales > Balneolaceae > Gracilimonas. Next base: position 2,305 of record JAVLBT010000059.1, on the reverse strand, counting down.
CCATTCAGAACCAAGCATGAGAAGGACTACCAAAAACCAGTAAAAAGATCGGACGGGAAATATATAATTTTCTACTAATTCTGACTGCAACTCTAAAATGCCTGAAGTCCTTAAACTATCATTTAGTGAACTTGCCTGACTGTACACGAAAAAATCGCCTCCAGAGTTATTTGCAATATCCTGAAGTAGTTTATCATTCCGAATGGTGTTGGTGAGCTCCATGCTCGAATTTGAGACCAAGAACTCCCCATTTTGTGAATCCAGAATCCTATCCCCAACTCTTGCTGTTGAGGAATACTCATATAGTCCTTCAGAGAGCCGGGGTAATTCTAATCGGTAATTGCCATTACCGGTATTTTCCATGTTGAAACTGCGAGTCTGTCCGTTTGGTCCCTTGATCTCTACTTCAATGATTGCATTATCTTCCGGCTGCTCTTTTTCATTTTGTAAACTTGCACCAATAAAAGGGTTTTCAGCCGTGGAGAATGATTGCTTTTGTGGGGATATTCGTAGATTTCGGTTATCAGGATCACTGGAAGTCCATGCAACGAGATTAGAAATAAATTCTGTTACATATTCCCGATGATTTACATTGGTACTTTGGCTAAACCGGAACCAACCCCAGGGAAGGATATGCCCACGTCGGATATTGCCAATTTCTACTACTGAAACTACGGGATAATCCGTTTCAACTCCATCATATAATGCAGAAAATAAGGTAATAGCCTGCGTTTGCTGAAGTTCTGACCTTAATGGGGAATGAAGAGATGGTGTTTCAAGTAAATTTATTTCAGGGAGTTCTAAAATGGGTTGATCTCTTTCATCCAGTACCTGATGAAGCAGAATAGGAGCCGAATTTCTTGTGCGGTGAGAAATTATTTTTGAAGTTCTGATTTGCCTGGAATTCGATCCTGTAATAGCACTTAATTCAAAATACAAAGTAGGAGTGGTGTCGATATTTTCAAGGAAATTATAGGCTTCATTATTTGAAGGATTACCATGAATAATGATGAGGTCAAACTCCTTGTCACGTTCTGGTAATTCCTCTACGAACTTAGAATTACTTAATGAGGTAAGTGTTGTAACTTCATTGCTTTCATCACGTTGTATAATTGACCGGATAGCCTTTACATCTGGATGAATCTGGTACGCAACATGTAATATTTTAGTTTTACTATCTAAAACATCAATAGAAAAGACCTGGGTGTTATTTGTTTCAGTCCACTCATCGGGTAAAGGAGTTACTTCAATCTCATATTGCCTGAGACCGGGTTCAGTCAACTCAGTCTCAAAAGTAACCTGTTTTAGTTGATCATCGGTTTCAAACTGAAGCTGTTTCTGTTCTAAAACATCATCACCATCCTTTAAGCTTACATTAACAGAGTTATTTGCAAATCCGGATTGTGAAATTTCAGCATCGATTACATGTCGGGTATTCGTATAGCCGGTGTTATTTGTAACAATATTAGTAACGGAAATATCTCTGATTTGTACAGTATCACCAATAGCAATCGTATATATTGGAATGGATGAGTTAAAGGCACTAATAGCTGGATTTCGGCCAAATGTAATAATTCCATCAGATATCAGGACAGCTGCCTGAAAGTCATTTTCCATTTCTAATAAGGAAGTAACCGGGGCAGACAGATTAGTACGTTGTTCAATTCCCGCTAACGAATCTGGAGAAAATGGGTGTGTTTGCTCCCCAATGGAGAAGTATTCAATGTCAGCATTCGTAAATCTGTCAAAATCTATCTCTTCAAGTGTATTTTGATAAGTATCCAAGCCATTATAGCTTCCTTTGGTAATGCCTATACTTTCAGAATTATCCAGGAAAACAGCAATTTTTGAAGGAATATCAACTTGCTTCGAGGAATAGAAATATGGATTCAATAATAACAATAAAAGCAACAGAAAAGCTGAAAAACGTAATGATATCAGCATCCATTTAGAAACTGCGGGGATGCTGTCAAACTTGCGATAGGAGTACCAGGAAATTAATAAGAGCAACAAGGCCGCTAATATGACAAAAACTGGGGAAATAAAATTTTGAAAACCCTGAAATTCCACGATGTCCCTAAATCTAATTATAATTTCAGGCTTCTTCGGTAAGCATATTGATGATTTTTACTGTGGTAAAGCCATCAGCTTCTGCTGCATAATTATTTACAATACGGTGCCGAAGTACCGGTATCGCTAAAGCTTTAATATCTTCTTCCGTAACATGGTATCTGCCTTTTGAAAGGGCTCGGGCCTTACCTCCCAAAATGAGGTACTGTGAGGCTCTCGGTCCCGCTCCCCAGCT
>JAVLBT010000058.1:0-16246 GCA_031580945.1 Gracilimonas sp. | reverse complement strand
GGCGGAGGCCCATCTAACCGATTGTTGGTAGTGGGCAATTATGCTTTATTATTAGTGAGCTGGAGAAAGGTGATGGCGTCGTTTATCTACCGAAAGAAATGACTTTCACTGGATCGGTATTTGATGCAACCCGGGCCGGGAACCAGGAAGCAAGGGCGGAAAGAAAAAATGTGACTGCCGTAACGAGAAAGAAATCAAGTAAGTGTGGCTCAACCGGCGCATATTTCATAAAATAGTTTTCTTGTGATAGGGGGATGATCTGAAAATTGATCTGCAAAAAGTAAAAAAGAAGAGACATCATAATTCCAATGGCGAGGCCAACAGCAGCAACCAGCATTCCTTCCATTAAAAATATTCTTCTAATTATTTTTGATTTACTGCCAATGGTTTTCAGTATGCCAATATCCCGGGTTCGTTCAAGTACCATCATCAGAATTGCACCGATCAGGTTAAAAGCGGCAACAATAATCATTCCGCTAATAACGAGTGGAATCATGTTCTCCTGAAGCTCAACCCAAGCAAAAATATTCCCAAATACCGTATAAATGGTCTCATTATAATAAGGAAAAGTGAGTTTGCTACTTAGTTGCTCCCGAAACGAAACGATATTAACATCATCCCTGAGTCTGATCTCGATTCCATCGGCTTCATTTTGGTGATATCCGAAAAGTCGTTGAACATGATCACGGTGTACCATTGCAACCACATTATCAAATTGTTCTATACCAGTCTCATAAATGCCCGTAAGCCGGAATTGTTTGATTTCTGGTGAGTTGATCAGGGATGGGATTCCATCGATGGTGTAGACGGTAATGACAGCCCCAATTTCAGCTGATAACTCACGTACAAGCTGATTTCCCAATACAATACCCGGTAGGCCGGTTGAGTCTATTTTGAGATTGTATTCTCCGTCCGACATGTACCTGCTGATCCCGTAACGTGGTTGGGCTATGTCAACTCCTTTGATATTTGTACCGGTTACACGATCTTTAGTCTGAATCATAACTTCGCCCTGGATGACTTCCTGCATGCTCAGAATTTCAGGATATCCATTAAGATGGGAAAGAACCGTATCTACCTGTTGGATGGGACGATCTGTGAAAGTTGTGACCGTGATGTGCGGGGCAAAATCCATGATCTTACCGTTGATCGTGGATTTAAAACCGTGTACAATAGAAAGAGCAATCAGCAATCCCGCTGAACCTACAGCAATGCCTGCTATGGACATATACTTGATGAAAGAAAGGAAGCCAGAACTCTTTCGAGAGCCTTTGAAATACCGAAGCGCCAGATACCATTCAAATTTCATTTGAAGCACCTTCTTTCAATATTGAATATTCCCTGTACACTGTTCAATATTCACTACTCCGGTTTCATTTGCGGGAAAAAGAGTACGTCCCGGATAGACTCAGAATTCGTCATAATCATTGCCAGTCTATCTATTCCAATTCCAATGCCGGCCGTAGGAGGCATTCCATATTCGAGTGCGCGGATGAAATCATCATCTATCGTCATCGCTTCTTCATCACCACCGGCCCGAAGTTTTGCTTGTTCTTCAAGTCGTTCCCTCTGGTCAATAGGATCATTCAGCTCGGTATAGGCATTGGCAATTTCCTTGCCGTTACAAATGGCTTCAAATCGTTCTACTAAACCTTCCTTAGAACGATGTTTTTTGGTGAGAGGGCTCATTTCAATTGGATAATCCGTGATGAAGGTTGGCTGAATGAGTTTCGGTTCTACAAATTCGCCAAAGATCTCATCAATGATTTTACCGGCTCCAAATGACTCATCGATTTCAATATGTAATTCTTTGGCAATGGTTTTCAGTTCATCAAGATCTTTGTTATAAAGATCATACCCGGTTTCCTTTTCAATGGCTTCAAACAAGGGAATACGTGGCCAAGGAGCTTTAAAATCAATTTCATTTTCACCAACGGTTACCTTGGTGGACCCATGAAGTTCTGTTGCCACTTTCTCAAGCATATGTTCGGTGAACTCCATCATCCAGTTGTAATCTTTATAGGCAACATAGAGCTCAACCTGTGTAAACTCGGGATTGTGGAAACGAGAAAGACCCTCATTTCTAAAATCCTTTGAAAACTCATAAACGCCCTCATACCCACCAACGATCAAACGTTTGAGATATAACTCATTGGCGATCCGCAGATACAGGTCCATATCCAAGGCATTATGGTGAGTTACAAATGGTTTGGCAGCAGCTCCACCATAAATTGGTTGTAGAATAGGGGTTTCTACTTCCAGATATCCCTTTTCATTCATAACGTTTCGCATGACCTGTACCATGTTGGTACGCTGTCGAAAAGTTTCCCGTACTTCAGGATTTACGATCAAGTCAACATACCGCATACGATAGCGTTGTTCCTTGTCGGTAAATGCATCATGCAAAATGGTTTCTCCCTCATCGGTTTTTTCCTCTTTAGGAGTTGGGATGGGACGTATGGTCTTGGAAAGTAGCACAAACTCCTGAGCATGCACCGTGGTTTCTCCGGTTCGCGTTTTAAAAACAAAACCTTTGATACCGACAAAATCACCAATGTCGGTTAATTTTTTAAACACTTTATTATAATTGTCTCGCCCAAGTTGTTCGGTATTTACGTCATCCCGGCTTATATAAATCTGAATAGTTCCCTGAGCATCCTGCAGATTAAAGAAAGAAGCTTTACCCATAATTCGCCGGGCCATCACTCTGCCTGCAATACTTACTGTTTCGGAATTAGGGTTTGTTTCCTCATCCCTTAAAAGATTCTTTTCATTCTTTAGGATGGATTGTGTGGTGTGAGTGGTAGTAAATGAATAAGGATATGGATTGACTCCTAATTCCTGAAGTTGCTCAAGCTTTTCCCTACGGATTTCTTCTTGTTCCGAAAGAGATAATTCCTGTTCAGACATGTACATTTTTTGTTTGGATGAAAATTATTTCAAGTCCCAAAAATACCGAAATCCCCCGAGAATTGTGAGTAAAAGAATTAAATTAATCACATACCAAAAAGACAGATAATGATGGTATTATTTACCTTGACCATGCTTTTTTACAGAAAAATTGTTAATACCATAAAAATCGAGCATTGCTGAAGTTATTTCATTGGGCACTACTACCCATACGGAATGAGTACCTGTACTTACGTTATACAAATAAAGTATTAAATAACTTATTAAGAGACATTAGATTAGATAGTCAGTTTAATGGTCATATTAAATTTTTAAGAATTTGATATTCGTATAAGAAATTTGTTTAACTTCAAACGTCTATTCAGGGTACTACATATTCGGGTAGTTTATTTTGAATAAAACATTATTAACTTAATTTTTTCAAAAAAACAGTATAGTCTCTCGAACTATTACTTACAAAATGCTTTAGGTTTAATATCGGGATCAAACTAAACAATTAACTAATCACGCGGCAATGCAGATACAGAAACAATTTCTATTCTTACTGGCAACTATTTTGCTTTTTGTGGGATGTGAAGTTCCAAAACAACCAGATTTTCGAACCTCTCAAAAAGTGGAAGCACCCTTATTATTTGATAAATCATTTCAACTGATGGGTGGAACGGACGCTTTGATCGATACAACGAGCGAAGATCTCGATTCTTTGTTCGTAATTGATAAAAACACTTTTCCCAATAACGAATTCATCACGATCTCAAAACAACAAGATTTTGACTTTGGTGACCTTAACGATGCTATTCCGGTAATCAATGTTGATCCTACTTCTTTCGAATCTGAAGTTGGTGAGCTTGAAATTACTGACTTTTCCTCAGGAGACGGTGCTTTAGGTGAAGCTGATATCGAAGAAGTAACAGGTAATAATCCTGATTTGGTTCCGGCTGGCACACCGATTCCCGCAGGTGATAATTCCCAAAATCCAGTTCGCCTGGCAATTGGACAGAATACGGACTTCTTCCGAAGTGCAGTGATTAAAGGAGGTGCCCTTGAAATAGAAATTACCAATAACTTAGGGTTCGATTTCGCAACTGCTGATGTACAAGTTATTGATACGGTAACGAATAATCCTATTGGTTCATCTGCAACCTTTAGTGCTGCCAATGGCAATCAACTTACCGATACTGATACAGAAATTGCTTCCATCAACTTTAGTCAAGGAGATGAGTTAACGAATCTTGGGGTCGAAATTACCATTTCCTGGGATCAGTTCAATTTCCCTGCTGATCCTGGTGCGTTGACCGTCAATTCAGTTGTCGGTAACGGACTCGTGGCCTCAGAAGTACAGGCGGCACTCGATGAACAGGATTTTTCAACAACAAGCACTGCTAACTTTAATGATGATGAATTTGTATTTAGTGATCCAAGTCACTTTGTAGAATTGAAGTCGGGGCAGGTTATCATCGCACCCATTGTCAATCAGTTAGAGTTTGGTATTGACCTGGTAATCACTTTCACAGACATCAGATCATGTCCGGCCACGGCCGCCACCAGTAACCCATTTGTAACCAATGCAGATCCCCTTACTATCAGTTATACGGGTAGTAATAGAATTGCTCGTTCAGCCGCAACTGATGAAGCCGTTATTGAGCTTGAGGGATGTGAAATCCGGGCCAACGGAAATGAAGTGAGCTATACGATCGATTCCAACACTGAAAACACTAAAAATGCTCCTCAAGGTCAGCAAATTCGAACCATCAACGAAACCCAGTCCATTTCTTCATCTGTTGAGATCTCAAATCTTGCAATTTCTCGGGCCACTGGTATTGTTAGAGAGCAATCGGTTCTTTTAAACGATGATGAGGGAACAGATGAGCAGTTATCTCTTTTTAACGATGAAGAAGCTCAGATTACAGAGATTGACGGATTGGATGAACTTTCTAATCAATTGGATAACTTAGATTTCACAAATCCAAGTCTAACAATCGATTATACCACAAACATTAGTATACCAACTACCATTTACGGAGCTTTTGTTGGAACCAATGGTCAGGGCGAGCAAGTTTATTTAAGAGGAATTCCGCCAACTGACCCCAATGCAGAAGACTTATCCGTTGATCCTAACGATCCTATAGACGGGTTAAATAAAAGGTTAAATCAACCACTTAATGCCAGTGAGATGGTCAAATTTACGCTTGATGTTGATCCTGACGGGAACACCACTACAAGTTCGATTCGTTTTGATCGTACAAATACCAACGTGGATGATTTTCTGAATAATCTTCCAAGTGACATTCGCTTTATCGGGAGAGCCGTGATCAATGAGGGTGGACAGGATGAAGCTACGATCATTGATCCATTGGAGTTTGATCCTGAGATCAGCATTGATATTCCACTTGCCCTTCAAACCGATCAACCCGTTTCCTATGAAGATACGTTAGACCAGGATCTTGGAGATCTGCCTTCTCGTGAAACTGGGACAACAGGACTTTCAGAAGGTCGTATTATTATTGAGTACACCAACGGGTTGCCTTTACGGGTCGATCTGATGATCGAATTTTGGGACGAAAACTATCAGCCTTTTACATCTCCCGTAACGATTGATGATGTTTCTTTGATTGGGGCAGAAATTGGGCCAAATGGTTTTAGTGTAGACACGTTGTTAACGCAAAATGCTACGGAAATAGCACTGAGCGGACCTGAGCTTGATCAGTTATATAAAACACGGTTTGTGAAAGTTACAGCCTCTCTAAATACCAAAGGCGGAGATGAAGTTCGGTTGAGGACTACGGATACTGTCACACTTTCCGTTCGTGCCGACTTAACCATAGAAGCAGAGGTAAATTAAAATGAAATATTCAGCTTTAAGACAAATGAAAAAGACCATAGTTTTATTATTACTTACCATTGGGCTGACAGCTACATCTGCTTTTTCACAGTCCAGACATTATACATCTCAATCACTCGGAATGGGTAGTGGAGGGACGGCTTATGTAAGTGGGTTTAACTCCAACTTCATCAATCCGGCCAACCTGATGCTCGAGAATCAAAGAGCTAATGTAGAAATTGGTTTGTTCAATTTTGGACTCAAAGCCGGTGGTACACTTGCTAATGTGGCGGTGTATAACAAGTATTTGACTTCCAATAATATTATAACAAGTGAGAATGTTGGTACTTCCAACGAGTCAGGAATCCGCTATGACATGCTCAATGAGTGGTTTGGTGAAAGTTCTGCAAACGAACGGGAATTATCCACTACCGTAAGTATTGCTCCAATCGGTGTTTCCTACCGGGGCAAGAAACAGGCATTCAGCTTAGCCACAAGAATACGAATAACAGAAGATCTGACTATCAACAAAGGGATGGCTGAGTTATTAACGTATGGATTGGATTCCGATAAATTCTCAACGCGAACTCCCGTTGGTTTTTCAACAAATACTATTTCATTTGCTGAAATATCGATCGGATATTCTCGCGAACTTGATTTCTTTGAAATTCCAGATATAGCCTTTGCTGAAGATATTCGGCTGTTTGCCGGTATAGCACCTAAATACTTGTATGGTATTTACACAACCAGCATGGACTTCAATTCTTTCTTTTCGATGCAGGATAATAACATCAGGCATGAGTTTAATTACTCTTTGGAAACCATTGGAACGCTATCCACACAGCTTCAGGCTTACGAAGAGGCATATGATTTAGATAACGATGCCGAACTCGGAGATTATGTTGATACCGGTGAGCTCACAGACGATTTCAGTAGTCCACAAGCAACAGGGCTGGGAATGGATATTGGGGTTACAGCTCAAATGGATGTTTCCTCATTAGCTGTTCCATTGTTTATCAAAGCTCCCAAGAGGCTCACGGTCTCAATGTCACTGACTGATCTTGGATCCCTGAATTTTGATCAGGATGCTTCAAGTGTATTTGGTGAAGGAGATTTTACCTACACAGGTGCTGGAAATGATGACGATTTAGACAGTTTTTTCAGTAATCTGTCTGATAGTCTCCAAAATGATGTATATGGACAGTTTAATTCAGATCAGACAAGTGGTATCGAATATTCGCTTCCATCCATGTTTAACTTTGGGACATCCCTACAAATGGGTAATCTTTTGTTGGCACTGGATTATGGGGTAGGCTTCAATAATAATGGCCTAAACTCCGACAGAAGCGTATTGAATCTTGGAGCTCAATATAAGATTCTTGGCTTTCTTCCGATCAGAGTTGGAACAAGAGTTGGCGGTTATTCCTCAGCTACATACTCGGTCGGTTTAGGATTAGACTTTAACAACTTAGAATTATCCTTTGGTGCTGCCACCGTTTCTAATTCTGAAAGCTACGGGTCCTCTTTGGGTGCCGCCTGGAGTGGACTTGTGATCAGATTCTGATAGACTGAAATTTTATTGAATTTTGAGTCAAAAAAGCTCGTTATGATATCTGAATAAGAAAGATATTATGACGAGCTTTGCTATTTATGAAATATTCGCTGTGATTTTTTCCATACCTCTTAGCTATGTAATGGCTTATTTAGTTAAAAAGTATTCGAAAACGGATTACAAAGAAGAGGTCGATAGGTTAGTCTCTGCAATTTGGAATGGAAATGAGGAAGATGAGCTTAATGCGTGGTTAAAAGTGAGTTTGTTATTTAAAGACAAGAAAGCTCCCCGAAAAAAGAAATACATAAAGAACAGAATTAATCGATTGGATAAGCATAGAATCAAAGGACACACATTTGTAAATGAGGACGGGATCTATAAATCTGGGAATGAGCTAAAATCGCCCAACAGATAGCATATGGGGCAGGGGTTCCTGCCGGGTAACCGTTTTCCATAGTAGTTGAGATAGATAAACGCTATATATCAATCCCTTTGATCCAAGTCCGGTTAGTATGTGCACATTCTTTTTCTCAGGATGACTTCCAACCACAGGTTTTTTATTAGGTGTAGAGGCTCTGACACCCGCCCACTGAGAAACCAATTCAGCGTTTTCAAAGAGTGAAGGGTAAACGTTTCCAAGTCTTTTCTTGAGGTATTTTAAGCCATCTTGATCAGGATGCAGGTGGTCATAATGATGTTCATACGTACTCCCTGCGACAAAACGTTCCTTTGAAATAGAAGCTATATAGCCCAACGCTGAAAGAGAATAGGTGAAATTTTCAGTTTCGGGAGATTCGAACGTTGCTACTTGTCCTTTTACAGGATGAAGAGGAAGGTATTTCCAATAGTTAGATTCTGAGGTTTCATAGCCTGATGTGAATACCAGAGAATCTGCATGAATTTCAGTGTCATCTATAAATGAAAGTGTAAAGTTGTTTCCTGACTCCGTTATTTCATAACCCAAACCAGTTTTTAAAAGCGTCCCGTTTTCAGCTAAAAGCTTTGATTTTTCCCTTAGATAAGTAGGTACTTCAACGGTTAAACCTTCCGGCATCCACATTGCGCCTTCAACACAATGCAAATTTGGGTTCATTTGATGTACTTCAGATTTATCAAGCCAGGTGCACCAACCAGCAGGCCAGTTTTCATCATCAACGTTTTGACGCATTCTTTTCGCCATTTTTTTATCTTGGGCAGGTCGTAGGATTCCTGTTTTTTTGTAAAAATTACGGGATGAGAATGCAGCAATATTTTGCAGGTCTTCAGCTACTGAATTTAGACACTTTTCAGCTTCCCAAACCATCTTGCCCCACCTTCCGGTTGCTGGATTTATGAGCCCCAGAGGGGTTCCAGAGGCACCAGATGCAACATCTTTGATATCCACAAGGCAAATACTGGCACCCGCATCGAAAAATGTTTTAGCTACGGCCAAACCTGCTAAACCAGCCCCTAATACAACAAAATCAAAATGATTTGATGTGCTCAAAGTATTAGCCTACTTCTTTAGATTGAATGAATTTGACACCAGCCTCTTTCATTTCGTTAAGGGCAGACTTAACAGAGCCTTCCACGTCAATTCCACGTACGGCATCTTTAACCAAATATACTTCATAGCCTAATTTACGAGCATCTAATGCAGTCCATTTTACACAAAAATCAGTAGCAAGACCTGTGAGATAGAGGGTAGTGATATCTCTTTCCTGTAAATATCCATGCAGTCCGGTTACTGTTTCATGGTCATTCTCAAAAAATGCGGAATACGAATCAACTTGTTTCCTGAAGCCCTTTCGAACAATGAGCTGTGAAGGGGCTGTATTTAGATCCTCATGAAAATCAGCTCCCTTGGTATTTTGTATGCAATGATCTGGCCAAAGTACTTGCTCTCCGTAATCCATTTGAATAGTATCATAGGGCTCTTTACCATCATGATTTGAAGCAAAAGATGCATGACTCTTAGGGTGCCAATCCTGTGTCTGAACTATACAATCAAATTTGGATAACAACTTGTTAGTAGGGGGTACCACATCATCTCCATTTGGTACTTCAAGTGCCCCTCCCGGACAAAAATCATTCTGAATATCAACTAATACTAAAGCTCTCATAGATCTATTTGTTTTGTATGAGTTGAGATTTTAATTTTTGAAGTTTTTTACTTAATCCCACTTTATAGATATGTGGATTATCAAAGCGTTTATGCTCTTGATTTAGTTCAGATAGTCTTTTACGGGCATATTCAGCACTTTTATGGATGGAGATATCAGAGGCTAAAATTTCACCCTTTTCAACAACTTTAGTAAGTAAGGCTTCAGGAGTAAGACGTTCTACGTTGGTTGTTTTGTGTGAGATATAAGGATGAACGATCTCCTCAATTTTATTTTCTGTATCCAATAAAATTCCATCACAGTTAAAAGAGCCATCTTCATTCAAATAGCGTATGATCTTCTTGGAATCTGGTAACGTCACTTTTTCCTCATTATCAGAGATCTTAAGAGTGGGTTTACCATTTATGGAGCTAAGTTTATATACACCGTCAAGAGCCGGGTCATCAAATGCAGTAACCAACTTTGTTCCCACACCAAAAAGGTCAATAGGTGCCTTTTGGTCTAACAGGCTTTTGATTACATATTCATCGAGTTGATTTGAAACAGCTATTTGAACATAATCTAAACCGGCTCTATCCAATAATTTTCTGCTTTGGCGGGCAAGATAGGCTAAATCACCACTATCCAATCGTATGGCCTTGAGTTTATGTCCATTCTTTTCCATTTCCTTTCCAATTTTAATAGCATTTGGAATACCACTATTGAGCGTATCATAAGTGTCGACCAGTAGGATAGTATTTTCAGGATAATGTTTGGCATAGATGCGAAATGCAGATATTTCATCTTCAAAAGATTGAATCCATGAATGAGCCATGGTACCGCTGATTTTAGTTCCATACAACTGACCGGCAAGAACATTAGAAGTACCCTCTAAGCCTCCTATGACAGCAGCTTTAGAAGCCTGTAATCCGCCAAGTCCCTGAGCTCTTCTTAGGCCAAAATCCAGCACGGGCCTTCCCTTCGAAGCCTGTTTAATTCGCGAAGCCTTAGTGGCAATGAGAGATTCAAAATTGAGTGTATTTAAAAACACAGTCTCCAGAATTTGAGTCTCTAAAATAGTACCCTGAACCCGTACAACAGGCTCATTTGCAAATACGATTTCACCTTCTCTGACGGAGTAAACATCTCCGGTGAATCTGAATTCTTTAAGATAATCGATAAACTCCCTTTTGAAACCGTGGTTGCTTAGATATTCAAGTTCTTCCGTGGTAAAAGTATAATTTTTTAGCAATTGTAGAAGGTCAGATAATCCTGCAAAGACAACATATCCGCCAGAAAAAGGAATTTTCCTGAAAAAATAGTCAAAAACTGCAGGTTGATGGTGCCGTCCAGCCAAAAAATATCCCTGAGCCATGGTAAGCTCATATAGATCAGTATATAGAGCGGGTTTTTGTAAAAGCATAGATCCAAAAATAAAAAAGGCTTTCCAGAAGTCAGAAAGCCAGATAAAATTAATTATATAGTTCTTTGATGATCAGCCACGCAGCTTACGACGCTCAATCAGTTTTTTGATCTCTTTATCGTCAATCCAAACTTTCCGGTTTGTTTCAACATCAATAAGCTCCAGATTCACATCATAAAAAATAGCGGCATCTTTACCACTGGCGGACTCATCCAGAATAGAGGAGATATTGCCAATCAGCATAAAATCAGCCCCTACTTCCTGCGCGAGATTTTTTGCTGATTCGTAAGATGAGAAACTCTGTTGATCCTCTCGTTCTTCACGAATCTGACGCCTTTCAGTTTTACTGGCAACCACCTGAACTTTTCCGCTATTGATAAATGCGCGTTCCATTTCCTTGGTGATCACATCGGTATCAATATGCTCCATTGTTTCGTTGCGGACTCGTCCAACAATTACGACTGGCGGCTCTCCATTTTCTTCAGTAAAATTTTGAAGCCATGCACTTGAAACCGCCCCTGATATCATTTCTTCAGCTACCAGGCGAGCATCCGTGTCATTCCATTTTCCGGACAGATCTGTTTGGGTATCAGAAGCAACTCGGCTTACTTGTTGAACAGGCCCACAAGCAGAAAATAGGAAGGCGCATAATACGAAGGTACATAGTGAGTATTTCATGATTCTATACTTATTCATTTTTCATTAGTTCTTTGTTTAAAAAGGTAGTAAAATCTTTTTCAATTTTAGAGCGAGCAGTGAAATCAGCTCTTTTTAAAGCATCAGTGTATGTAGGTGCACCATCACGACCTTCAGCAATAAATGTTTGGAATGCGCGATCGCTTTCAAGATCTGCAAGCTCAATCACTAACTCCCATTTTGTGAATTCAGCATTATCTCGGTTTAATTCGGCTCGCTGTGTTTGGAAGTTGATACTTGCTGATAGGATGGCCTCATTTTCGTCATTAGTAATGTTAAAACCAGCATTTTGAAGTACAGATGCAACTGCCGAGCGGATGGTTTCTGTTGCATTGTCAGTATGAATGTAAACATTTGCTTTCTGCTGCACGTTTCGAACATTCTCCTGTAACGCACTATGGGTTTCGGTAGCTGCACCCCCCGTACCTGCACCACCTTGTATGATATTAAGCTGTTTGTTTAGTATTACATTAGCAGCAGCCACGGATCGTGCTTGTGTATATAACATTAGTTTTTGAAGCGTATTATTTTCAGCTTCTGCATTTGTTTTAAGTTCACTTATGCGGGTATTATTATTTGAGATCTCTTGTTGATAAACGCGTGAAGTTTCAGCACGATCCATACCGGCAAGGGCGTAGTACGTTCCGTTAGCATCGATTTCTGAATCCAGAACAGTGGTATTCATTAGTTCCTGATCGGTTCCAAGTCGAATATTATTCAACAATTCAGAGGTACTCCTGGAATAAACCTGATTGTTGATATTTTGGTCAATTGTTTGGGTATTTACATTTTGTTCGGCATCCACATCCACCTGAAAAATTTGAGATAAATTAGCAAAGGCGTCCGCACGGGCTTCGTTTAAAGTACTACCAGAACCAACCGCTAATAAATATTTCTGTTCATTGTATTCACTTGCAGGATTAAGAACCCACTCGGGTATACTATTATTACTGGCTGAGGTATTTGTAGTACTACCTGAAGAACTACAAGAAGCAAGAAAAATAGCCACATAGATAAGGGATAAAACGTAAAGGTTAATTTTCATAATGTTTTAAGCAATTTTTGTTCAGTTCCAGTAAATCGATTCAATAAGCTCTAATCGGGTATTTTCGCCAATTGTCACTGTTTTAGTTTCAGTGTTTACGACCTGTCCTGATGCGTTTAAAAACTCCATTTCAATAAGATGCTCACCCTCTGGAAGATTTAATACATTGCTGTAGGCTTTTCCAGGCATGGTTTGCCAGCTTCGGAGATCTGCTTTTTCGGTTGCTTCCTGAGCGATCTTTCCCATGATGTTGAAAGCCCTGCCCAGCATTTCGCTTTCCTTGGAGGCTTCATGCCTTAGTTTTCCGGTTGCGGCCGCTTTAAGTACTGCACGAACCAAACTTCGGGCATAAATAATAGGCTCTTTAACCTTATATACTTCTTTGGCTACCAGATCCATTTCCTCGACGAGAAAAAGATGTTCGGAATATTCGTTATTCACTTTAACCCGAATACTTTTAACCTGAGAATCATAAGTATGAAGGGTTGGTACGGAAAATTTGATGTAAGTATCAGACTCATCATCATAGAAACGAATATCGTTTTGCTTTTTGACGGGGGCACGCCCTGAAAAAGCCTGTATCAATACATTATAGGAGTCAGGCTCGGTTAGCTGTTGAAGTTGTTCATCTGAAGGTTTGTCAAACTCATAAACAGATGGCTGCTCACGGTAGGCCTTTTTGAGGTTCTCATATTCTATACGGGCATCATCAGGCTTGTTGGTTTTTGCATACAAAATAGTTGACAAATAACGGCCTAAAGCACTGTTTTCAACATTTGTACTTCCTGTTTTCCATTTATCTTTGTCGGTACTGGTGGTATCCGCTTTTGATAGTGCTTCAACCAAGCCATTGTACTTCTGGTCCAGCCGGCCCAATTTATAGGTAACACGCCGTACTTCAACCAGAGCACTTTCAAGCTCATTCATGTGAATATAATTCAGGCTCTTGAATACATTTAAGTAAATATCCTCATAATCTTCGCCATCATAAGCGAGGCTATTATCGTTTACTAAAAAAGATTTTATGGCCCGAGATATACTTTTGGAAAAGAGAGCATCTATTTCGTTCTCAGCGGTTGTAAAATATTGGCTGCTGACTTCGTAATTGCCAGCAAAATGATTTACCAATCCATGCTCAAGATTCAATAATACCTTTTCCTTACTCTGATATACTTCATTTTGGTCCAGTGTCTTTATCAACTGAGCTGTTGATTCATAATCCCCTGAGGCAAAAGAAGCTCTAAGGTCATCCTGAGCATTGTCTAATTGATAGGCAGCACATCCTCCGATGAATATAAATAAAAATATTACCCCCGCAATCTTCTTCATCCTACAATAACCATTCAAAGTTATCTATGTTATTTGATCTCTTCATTTATTAAATGTTTATATAAATATGGAATTTTTTATCACTTTACAATCTATAGTAATTAAACTTTCTATGATTTATTATTTCTCCGCATCTTGGCACTATGAATTTCCTATATTTGATGTCAAAAGCCAATTTGTGTGAGATTATTGTACTCAATTTTGAAAACATTCGGCCTTCTAAGTGTTATTCCTTTATTAATAATATCCTGTGCCACACCATCAGCTCCATCCGGGGGAGAGGGGGATAAGGAAGGTCCACAGCTTCTCCTTACAATTCCAGAAACCGGTACTACGAACTTCAAAGGCAGAACGGTCGAATTTCATTTCAACGAATTTATAGATCGCAGAAATATAAGGCAGTCCATAACTGTGGAGCCAAATGTCGGAATTGGATATGAAATTAACTGGAAGCGAAAAGACCTTAGCATAAGTTTCGATGAGAGTCTTCCGGATTCAACGACCATTCTTATCAAACTGGGTGCAGATATAAGCGACACCCACAATAATAAAATAGGTAAACCAATAACACTGGCAGTTTCTACCGGTGATGAAATTGATAAAGGAAAGTTGACGGGCCGGTTACTGAGAGCCTATGATGGGACATCTGCGGAAGAACAGGATATATTGTTGTACCGCAGACCGGTAGACTTTTCGAAAAGGGCAAATTATTATGCTCAAACAGATACATCTGGGCGATTTGAGTTTTCTTATTTATCGGACGGAATTTATAAAGTTCTTGTGTTAAATGACCGAAATAGGAACAAAACCTGGGATCGTAATAATGAGACAGCCTATCCTTTTAATGAAGAATGGATAGAATTGCAAAAAGAGGGAAGCGATACGCTGGATGTCTTGTATATTTCTCAGGTTGACTCCATTTCTCCCAGTCTTCAGGGTGTTGGTTTATATTCACAAAATAGAATGCGTTTAAGATTTAGTGAAGGCATTCAGTTTTCATCAGAAGCTGTCATCACCATAAGTGATTCAGCAGGATTAGCCTACACAACTGCATTTCCTTTATATATATCGCCTAAGGAAGGTTTTGTAGCATTCGCAAATTCGGTAACACCCCTTTTAGAGGGAAAGGAATATAAGCTGAATTTGCAGGGTTTTACTGATAAGGCCGGAAATCAGCCAGCTGGTAAAGATTTTATTTTTACGGGTTCATCTCAAGATGATACCACCCAGCAGCGCATTATTTCGGCAGGTGGCCAACAAGGGCTTTTGCAGAATGAATCGCTTAAGATTACCTATGCGACTCCCATACAAGAAGATGAAATTATAGATTCTACCGTGGTTATTGAAGGGACTATTGATTTTGAGAATTGGCCGAATCTCCGCACGGAAAGCAATCATCTTTTTATTGAACCGCAGGGCGAGTGGATAGAGGATGTGGAGTACCAGTTTTTGGTATGGAATCCCAAGACGCAGCGCCGAAAACTGTTTGAGCCTGAAATCTGGGATTCCACGGAATACGGAGAAATTGAACTCACTTTAGAAAATACAGATACCACCAAAGCTCATCTTGTACAGCTCCTAAATTCCGATGGAGAACAGCTCAGACGCGAAACTTTTTACGGCTCAGGAATGATCGAAAATGTACCACCCTTAACCTACACGCTTATCATTTTCAGGGATGAAAATGAGAACAGCAAATGGGATAAAGGAACCGTAATCCCTTACCAAAAACCCGAGCCTTACTATGTTCAGCGTGGACTAAAAGTGAGGGAAGGATTTACTTCAGGCGTTCGGATTTCTTTTGAATGAATAGCTGTTAACAAATACTTCATTAGCCCAAATGCTAACCCTTCCAGGGTTACGCCGAATCCAAAGTCTACCAAGGAAGTCCGGTAACCCTGGAAGGGTTGTTTGTTTGCAAAATATTTTTGACGCTCTAAACCTCCAAGGTTTTGCTTAAGCTAATAGTCCAGCCATTGGCAAGAAAACCTTGGAGTTTTTTGCTTTAGGAAAGATGGCAGTCATTGAAAAAACCGGTCTGGGAGCAGGGAAAGGCAAAGTCGATTTAATCACAAAGGTCTGGCGGGTTTGAGACACAATTGGATACCGTTCATCATCAAAGAGTAACTCAACACCCATTTGTTACAATTTTAGAAGAAATTTAGAATGTGTATGAATACCGGGGTTTATTTGCCTCTAAGGCTCTATTTTGTTAAATAGCTTTATGAGAAAAATTTTATACATAGCATGCTTTGCGTCCTTATTTCCTTTCTAAGTTGAAGCCCAAACCCCAAAGAAAATTCATGACCTGAAAAGCCTAACCGACAGCACCGGAACCGTACATTTGTTTTACCGTATTTATGCCGAATATGAAGGTACGGACTATTTT
>JAVLBT010000057.1:0-17206 GCA_031580945.1 Gracilimonas sp. | reverse complement strand
GATTAACGTGCGGTAGTCTGATTGAGCAATTTTTTCCTCCGGAATTGGGAGGTCCACCAAAGGCAAGCAAGCGCTGCAGCAATGGCTCCCGCCTTGTATTTTAACGAAATCTCTACATTAATATAATCTTTGGCAGTTTTGATGAGATCCTTTTTTATCTGGTTGGGGACTGCTAACCATTCGTTATTTACAGATTTAAAGAATAAATAAATTAAAAATCTTGGTGCTCATATTTTGGCGCAAATCGTTAACGGAACGAGCTGAAGTGGTTCATAGTTAGTGATTGTTAATAAGAAAATGATGATAAGATGGGAATAATTTATAGGACGATTATGGGTCCGGAAAAATAAAAAAAATTTGAAAAGAGAATTAAAGACAATGATCATATAAATGAATTATTAGCAAGGCTAACTAAAATCATGACCAAAAGTTTAAAACAGTAAGCATCAAAATCCTAAAAATAATCTTTTGAAGTATCCACCCCACTATGTCGATTTTTACAGTTAACGTGTATTAAATTAATAAGTATTAGCGTTAAAAAAATAATGGTAAAAAATAAACGCTATATTGCGAAAAGTATCCAAATTGGTGTTTATTTCAAATCATAATTTTTTTTGATGAAAAAAACGCGTTTTAATCGATTCAGACCTCGTAAATCAGTTGGAAAGAGCGGTCGAATCATGATCAATAAACTGGTTCAAACGTCCGCTTGGCCCGATCTTTTTTTTTCAATAAACAGAAAGTTGCGAAAGTTTGGTTAGGTTGGGTTATCAAGAAAAAGTCCTCCCTGAGAAAGGTGCCTTGGTTTTGACTCGTCAGAACCAGCGGAGGGTGTTAGCCAAGGGCAAGGAGGTTGTTATTCAGCTTTGTGCTCCTTTGCCACAACACCCCACGAAATTCAAAAAGGAACAGCTTTTTGAATTGATTTCCCTCAGGGGGAGACTTTTATTCTTGGTAACGATGATATTTTGAATGAACAAAATGCCACAAAAAACCATCGAGCTTTATGATTTAGGCCATGCTTCCTATCAGCCGATATGGGACTTGCAAAAGTCTGTACAGCAGCGGCTCATTGAGGAGAAACGAGCTGAGCAAAAAGGGAGTTTTGAGGGTGATCGGTTAAATGATCTGTTGTTTTTTGTTGAGCATCCTCATGTTTATACGCTTGGAAAAAGTGGGAATGAGGAACATATGTTGCGTTCCATGATGGAGTTGCAGCAGCTGGAAGCCGAGTTCATTAAAATAGATCGCGGCGGAGACATCACCTACCACGGTCCCGGACAGATCGTGGGTTATCCTATTTTGGATCTTGACCGCCATTTTACCGATGTGCATAAATACCTGCGCTTTCTTGAAGAAGTGATGATCCGCGTTTGTGCAGATTACGGTTTTGAAGCAGGTCGCATTGATGGCGCTACCGGTGTTTGGGTTGATGAGGCCAAAATATGTGCGATGGGCATTCGTTGCTCTCGCTGGGTTACGATGCATGGATTTGCGCTCAACGTAAACACCGACTTGAGATATTTTAACAATATTGTGCCTTGTGGCATCGAGGACAAATCAGTAACAAGTTTACAAAAACTATCTGGCAAAGAAATTGACCCCGAAGAGGTTAAAAAAAGGATTGTTTTTCACTTTGAAGATGTTTTTAAGGTCTCCATCACAAACAAAGGCTCCCTGCAAGAAGTGGAGCAGATTATTTCGTAACTTTAAATATAATTCACGACTTAAAAGTATTGTCACTCAGAGCGTTTAATTAGTTTTGAAAAATCTATGTTTGACGCAAAGAGTCTCAAGTTCTAAAATTGAAACATTGTACACTTTGAGATCCTTCGCGGAATACATTTTACCTTAGATTTCATTTGTAAGCGCTCAGGATGACAACTACACCGCTGATTTTTATATCAGCACATAATCATTAAAGAAGCACCATGATCAAAGAACTTCAGGTTGTAGAAAATACCCAAAGTAAAAATCGTCGGCCAGACTGGCTTAGAGTAAAACTTCCATCAGGAGAGAAATTCAAAGAGGTTTCGGAAACCATCCGGGAGAATAATTTAAATACCGTCTGTTCTGAGGCGAGATGTCCAAATATGGGAGAATGCTGGGGTGCAGGAACCGCAACGTTTATGATCCTTGGGGACGTATGCACTCGTTCTTGTGCTTTTTGTGCCATAAAAACTGGTCGCCCACCCGCTGATTTAGACTGGGATGAACCGGCCAGGGTAGCCGATGCTGCTGCCAAAATGAAGCTAAAGCATGTTGTACTTACATCCGTAAATCGCGATGAACGTAAAGATGGGGGAGCGCCTATTTTTGCTGAAACCCACCGAGCACTTCGTGAAGCCATTCCAGGCGTAACCATTGAGTCCCTCATCCCTGATTTTCGTGGCGAATGGGATGCTGCACTACAGATCGTTTTTGATACCCCGCCGGATGTACTTAGCCATAATTTGGAAACTGTACCCAGTAAATATCGCAGAGTTCGTCCTCAAGCCCGATATGAGCGGTCGCTCGAACTTCTTCAACGAACAAAAAATGCCGGGCTCCGAACTAAAACCGGTATCATGGTTGGCTTGGGTGAAGAGCGAGAAGAAGTGATTGAACTCATGCAGGATTGTGTAGAACATGGGGTAGATGTACTTACAATCGGACAGTATATGCAGCCAACCAAAATGCACCACCCGGTAATGGACTGGGTCCACCCCGATCAATTTGCGGAATACAAAGAAATTGGAGAAAACTTAGGGATCGAACATGTGGAAAGCGGTCCTTTAGTGCGTTCTTCTTATCATGCCGAACGACATGTTTAGTTAGAATTTCCAGGTATCTTGGTTAAAGAAAGTCAAAAAATATTTTAACCAAGTTACCATTTATTAATTTGCCCTTATTAGATTAACTTCAGGCAAACAAATAGCTTATGGTTTCATTATTTGCGGTTTTATTCATCAGTTACATTTTGGGATCTGTGCCCTCTTCTTTGTGGGTTGGACAGATATTTCACAAAATGGATATCCGTAATTTTGGAAGTGGTAACCTTGGAACTACCAATGCGTTTCGGAATTTAGGGTGGAAGTCAGGTGTAAGCGTACTGTTTCTTGATTTTATGAAAGGATTTATCCCATCATTTTGGATAGCTATGTATGCGTTCGAAATTGGAAGCGGTCCCATAGCTCCTCCAGGCTGGGAAGCAGATGCTTTTTTGAAAATAACATGTGGATTATTTGCAGTGATAGGTCATATGTTTCCTGTTTTCGCCAACTTTAAAGGTGGAAAAGGAGCAGCTACTGCATGTGGAATGCTTTACGGAATAGAGCCCATATCTATTGGAATCTCATCCGTAATCTTTATACTGATCGTTTTTGTGACTCGTTATGTGTCTCTTGCTTCAATGACCGCAAGTTTTATTTATCCAATTAGTTTATTGGTGATGCGATATGGATTTGACTACTACGTTGATGGAAGTATTATCATTTTTGCAATATTGATCGCCAGTGGTATCATATACAAGCACAAATCAAATATCACACGTTTGTTAAATGGAACTGAGAATAAGCTCAGTTTTTCAGGGAAAAAGGAAAAGGAAACGAAAGAACAACCCACAAGTAATGTAGCTGAGGCTGAGCCATGAGCAATCGAAATGTTACTGTAATTGGAGCCGGGAGTTTTGGAACTGCTCTCGCAATGGTGCTTGATCAGGCGGGTAATAAAGTACAACTGTGGGCCAGAGAAGAAAATATTGCCGAACATATCAATTCTAAACACCGAAATCCTTCCTATTTAAGTAATATAGAACTCTCTGAGACAATAAAAGCTTATAATGATCTTGAACAATGTTTGAAGTCTCAGGATATGGTTGTTTTTGCAACGCCTTCTCACGCACTTCGGGACGTTGCAAGTAAACTAAAGCCTTGTTTAGATGGCCATGAAATTTTGGTTACAGTAGCTAAGGGGATTGAAAATAAATCGTTTAAAACGATGTCTCAGGTGCTAATTGAAGTCATGAAAGAAACTACACTTGAAGATAATATTGGCGTGCTTTACGGGCCAAGCCACGCAGAAGAAGTCGGGACATTAAAACCAACGACGGTGGTAGCAGCAGCCTACTCAACACGAACAGCAAAAATTATACAGGACACTTTCCTTACTCCCATGTTCCGAGTATATGTAAATAATGATGTTGTGGGAGTAGAGATTGGAGGATCAGTTAAAAACATCATGGCTATAGCAGCTGGGATTGTTGATGGCGCAGAGCTGGGGGATAATGCTAAAGCAGCACTTATAACCCGGGGACTCCATGAAATGAAAAGAATGGGTAGCCTTATGGGAGCTCATTCAGATACATTTTCCGGGCTTACAGGAATGGGAGATCTGATCGTAACTTGTACAAGTTCGCATAGTCGGAACCGATCGGTTGGATTTCGCATTGGTAAAGGAGAAAAACTGAATGATATTACAGAAAGTATGAACATGGTTGCAGAGGGTGTTAAAACCACAAGGTCGGTATATGACTGGGCTATAAAGCACAATGTGGAAATGCCGATTACAAAAGCAGTATACAGGGTATTATTCGATAATGTTGATCCCCGGGATGCGTTATATGAACTGATGACCCGTGATCCCAAAAACGAAATTGTCATGTAAGAGTACCTTATTTCAAATGGGTTGCTTTTCAGAAGAGCAATTTTGTTAGTTTGAAATATAGATCTCACAATTCTTTTTATGATGGAAGACGAATTTGAATTCTACATGCAGTATTCAGATACAGTTCAAATATCTGATCTGACTCGTAATGACCTTAAAAACCTGATCCAAACCGGGGAAAGTCGGTTTCTTGAGTTCAAACACAGTGTGGCCTCTCCAGAAAAAATTGCCCGGGAAATGGCTGCTTTTGCCAATACCAAAGGGGGGACTTTGCTGATCGGTGTTGAAGATAACGGGGAGATCATTGGTGTGGAAAGTTATCACGAAGAAGAATTTTGGTTAAACCAAGCCGCTCGTGATGAATGTATTCCTGAAATCACTATCAACATTGAATTGGTAAATACAGGTGAAAGAGATGTATTGCTTATTAAAGTTCCTGAAGCCGAAAAAAAGCCTATCTATGTGAAAGGGAAAAAATACCGGCAAGTCTATGTCCGCGTTGATGATGAAAGTGTGGTGGCAAGTGATGAGTTTATTGAAGTACTAAAACAAAACTATTCCGATCGGGGAGTCACTTTTGAATATGGAGAAAATGAGCAACAGCTGTTCCGTTTCCTGAATGAATATGGAGACATCACGGTTAAAAGATTTTCATTGCTGATCAGTGTTACCACCTACCGTGCGGCAAAGATATTGGTCAATTTAGTGAGTGCCGGTGTGTTAGACCTATTTGAAAAAGATGGGGTAACCCATTACACATTTTCCCAAAAAACTTCGTAATTTTGAATCGTTCTAAATAAAGGAGCGAATAAAAACAATGAGTACTCAAGACGATAATTTAGATGATGTAATTGCCTCTCTGATCGATGATGTAGATGAGGAAGATAATTCTGCGACTCCCCAACCCATTACTGCCGATGATTATCAAAAAAATGAGTTGACCGGGGAACCTGTACTACTCACAGAAAGAGCAGCTAAACAAGTTAAAAAGATCAAGAGTGATGAAAATTTAGAAGAAGGTCTATACTTACGTGTTGCCGTTGATGGAGGGGGCTGTTCCGGATTAAGCTATAAACTTGGTCTGGATCACAGAACCGAAGAGGATAAGATATTCGAAAGCCACGGTGTTGAGATCATTGTAGCACCAAAGCACCTGATGTATGTGGAAGGAATGCAGATCGATTACCCGGATGGATTGGATGCCCGCGGTTTTACCTTTGACAATCCGAATGCCGTTGAAAATTGTGGGTGCGGTACTTCCTTTGCGGTTTAATAGACTGTCATATTACAATTAATGTAACATTAATAAGGGATGATCAGCTCATCAGTCAATATAGAGAAATGCTTCTTATCGAGAGAGACTACAGGTTTGTTTTCTATTGAAGCGGTAGCTGCTATTAAAGCATCAGGCAATCTAATTCCATGACTTTTCCCGTATTTCATTCTTAATAATCCGGCTTCTTTTGCAATTTCTTGAGTGACTGTAATTTGGTTGACTGAAGTTTCCAAGAACTCGTTAAGCTGAAGAAGTTCTTTTTTAGAAATTATGCCAGCATATAATTTAGAAGCGGCCACAACTGAAGTCAAAATTGTATCTAAACTCCTTAAAAAATCAATAGCTTCCTTTTTACCCTTCAAAAAGTCGATAAGAATATTTGAATCAACGATCAGGATATATTTCTTTTAATCGATCTTCCCATTTATCTCTGAGTTTATCAACATCAGGAATGTTTTCTTTATCCTTCCAAATACCGGCAAAATCCAGAATGGATTTTTTCTTGGGTTCTTTTTCCTTCTTTTCCACATATTCATCAATCGCCTCGCGAATGATGTTGCTTTGAGTTGTACCTCGTTCATCCGAAAGCTTTTCGAGGGCCTTTTTTTCTTCTTCGGTAAGATAGATTTGTGTTCGTATCATGGTTCTCTCCGCTAAATATGATGTACGTAATATACATCGTTTAGAAAGTTCTAAAAAATCGCCCCGATAACCCTATTGAATAAAAGTGTTAATTAATCCCTGATCATTTCCTCAAAATGTTCTTCAATTTTCTCAGGCGTTCTGGTGAATTTGCTGACAATCCATGTGGCGATTAGTCCAAGCACAAATCCTGGTACGAGTTCGTATATCGTACTTTTAAGTACTGGGACGAAATACCAAATGATCGTCACAAAAGTACCTGTGAGTAATCCGGCAATAACCCCGCTTTTCGTTGTCTTCTTCCAATAAAGGGCCATAATCGAGGTTGGCCCAATTGAAGCGCCAAGCCCCGCCCAGGCAAAGAGCACCAGCCAAAAAACAATATTCTCTGCTACAAGACCGAATATGAGTGAAAGCAAAACCAGGAATACAACTACGATCCGGCTGTATAAAACCAAACGTTTTTGTGATAGCACTTCGTCTTTTTTTATAAGCTTGTCATACACATCCCGTACTAAGCTTGATGCAGCTACTAAAAGTTGGGAATCAGCTGTTGACATTATAGCGGCAAATATAGATGCAATTACTACACCAAATAGTACAGGATGCAACTGATCCTGAGCCAACATTGGATAGAGGTTTTCAGTATCAGCAGCAGGTAACATATCAACTTCTGGAAAGTAAGCCCGACCAACTAAACCAATTAGAATAGCTCCCGCAGCCATCAGAATATTCCAAATTGTTCCAACAATCGCTGCGTATTTAAGCTGTTTAGCATCGTCAATAGACATATAACGGGACAGTATATGGGGATTGCCGGGTGAGCCGAGGCCAATTCCAACAAAACCAATAAATGCTCCAAATCCCAAACTCAGCGGATCAATAAACCCAATTTCATGCAAGGTGAGTTGTTGAGCCATCACGTCCCAACCCCCTAAGTTCCAAATAGCTATGATGGGTAAAAATACCAACGCTATGATCATGAAAAAGGCCTGAATGGTATCTGTGAGGCTAACAGCCATGAACCCGCCCAAAACAGTATATAGCAATATGATTACAGAAGATAGAATGACTCCCGATGTCTGAGAAATCCCAAAACTGGAGGCAAATGCTTTACCACCGGCTACGAACTGAGATGAAACATATCCAACCATAAAGATCAGGAAGATGGTAACGAGTATAATACGCAGGCTTCCGTTTTTGTCATCAAAACGTTCAGCAAAGAAATCAGGAACGGTGATGCAATCATAACGCTCAGAGAATTTTCGAAGTCGTTTGGCGTAATACATGAACAGAAACCACTCCACGACGATATATCCAACAGCAGCCCAAAGTGCAGAAGCGCCTTGTGCGTATGCCATGCCTGTAACTCCTAATAAAAGCCATGCACTACGCCCTGAAACCACGGCAGATAGTGCCACTACCAATCGATTCATCTTTCGACCCCCAATAAAGAATTCTGAAATTCCTTCAGAGGAAAAGCGGGCCGAATAGATGCCTATACCAAATAAGATGATCAAATATCCTATAAATGCAGTGAGCACATAACCACTACCATCAATAGTAATTGTATTTAGTTCATCCATAAGAGCAATATCCTATTACAGTGATATTTTACTAATCGCTTAGAACCAAATCGCAGTTGCGACCCGAATAATATTGAACCTTAATCAGGGGAAAATGCCCATTTGTTCGTACATAATCCCAATTTTATTAATGGCACTTATGAAAGCAGCGGTTCTGAGGTCATCCAATCCATGGGTATTTCTGAGGTCGAGGATTTCCTGATACGATGTGATCATGGTTTCTTCCAGGCCGGAATCTACCAGGTCGTATTCACCAGCCCCACGTGCAAGCTCTGAAAGTTCTTCTTCAGTAAATTTTCGATCAGAGATGTTTTCAATTACACCAAGAATTTTTTTGAAACTGGTTTCGTCAAAACGCTTACCCATACGGCCAAACCGTACATGCTGAATATTCTTGAGCCACTCAAAATATGATACTATCACACCCCCAGCATTCAGATATGAATCAGGTAGGATAAGTGCCCCTCTTTCTTTAAGGATGTCATGTGCATCTGAGGTAGTAGGACCATTAGCTGCTTCAGCAATGATCTTTGCTTTAACGTCGGCAGCATTTTCTCCCGTGATCTGACTTTCAAGTGCAGCCGGTATCAGAATATCACAATCAGAAGTAAGGGCGTTGTCACGTTCCTTTAATTCCCGGGTATTTTCAAAACCAATGATGGAGCCTGTTTCTTTGCGAAATTGCATAAGTTTTTCAAGTTCGATCCCATTTTCATCATAAATAGAGCCTTCAATCTCGGCCACGCCCACTAATTTAGCGCCTGCTTCGGTCATATACTTAGAGGCATGATACCCTACGTTACCAAGGCCCTGCACAACAAATGTTTTACCTTCAATACCTGTTTCTAAGCCTAAATTAGCCATATCATCTTTGACACTGCAAGCTTCCCTAATTCCAAAATAGACTCCGCGGCCTGTCGCTTCTGTCCGTCCCCGAATTCCGCCCTGTTCAATAGGTTTGCCCGTAACACATCCTTCAGCATTTAGATCATCCTGCATCTGGCGGTAGGTATCCAATATCCAACCCATTTCACGAGCACCGGTTCCATAATCTGGTGCAGGGACGTCTACCCCTGGCCCAATAAATCCTTTCTTAATGAGCTCATAGGTATATCGCCGTGTGATCCGTTCTATTTCTCCCTCAGAATATTCTCGGGTACTGATCTTAACCCCTCCTTTAGCTCCTCCAAATGGAACGTCAACGATGGCGCACTTATAAGACATTAACGCAGCTAAGGCCATTGTTTCATCTTCATCAACTTTATGGCTATATCTAATACCCCCTTTTGTTGGTAGTTTATGTTGGCTATGTTCAACCCGCCATCCTTCAACAACTTCAATGCTTCCATCATCCCGGCGAACCGGAAAAGTGACATGATATATGGTGTTGCATATTTTTATTTGGGCGAGTATTCCTTTATCAAAACGTGTGTATTTAGCTGCTTTGTCAAAGTTCTTATTAACCTGCTCATAGAATTTATATTTAGACATATTCCCGACTCCATTTCTGATTTGAAAGTGCTTTGATGGTCGGAATTATCTAAGAGAGAAACAAGAAGAGAAATCTTATCCGGACCGGGGAATAGAAATGTGTAGATGGTCCGCTGTTCCGGTATGACGGAGTGTATAAAAACCCATGATTTCCAAGGAAAATTGAATCAGTAAATTCCGGAATTCAGAACGCCCAATAGTTCTTAAATCTATAGCGTGAACATAGCCTGATTCGGGTTGCGGAAAATGAAGTGAACGCTGATTGACTGGTAAACCCATCGACGTATAATCTTCAGGATTTCTGCTGATATCGGTGATAACGAGTTCTCCATCCGCTAATGTTGTCGTTGCAACAGCCACTCTGAGTATCGGATGCATAGAACGATATACGTTGCGGATTTCATCGCTTTTTGCATTAACTGACGATAGATACAAAAGCCCATACATACAATAAGTAAATACAAGAATTCCGCTTGCGGCCAACCCAACTTTAAATACTAACTTTTTATTTGGAAATTTTCGAAAGAAAAGGAGCAGATAAATTGAGAGAAGAACGACAGTAGCGATTACACCAGCAGTTAAGGCCACCCATGCGTTTAAGTTATAATAAACATTCAAAAAAACAGAGGTCCTTATTAGTAGGAAAAATGGCAGAAGGACCAAACCAATAATAATAAATAAAGCAACTGATATTCGAAGGCCATATCGTTTACTTTTATTTTTTGGGGAAGAGGGAGATGGGCCTGATTTTATTTCATCATCTAAGTTTAGAAGCCAATCAATATCTTTTTGGGTGATCTTTTCCATGGCTATTTAAACGAAGAAGTGCGCGATGAGTTACGAAAAAGAAGTCTAAAATATTGGAATAGATATGGTCATATCGTGATTACAATACTATATCGTCAAGTGTATAAAAAGTAAGTATTCGGAAATTGATTCCATTACAACTCGTTTGAAGCCTGCTCACAGAGGCTCAGTTTCAGAGAAGATTGGCTTATCCTGCCGAAATACATTTACCGTAAAAAGCATACCTATAGAACCTACAGCTGCGTAGAATGCGGCTCCGGCTAATCCAAGAAACTGAACAATCATGGTACCAGCTAAGGCTCCCAAAACGCCAAATGCAAGGCTGGGAAGCATAGTGACTCCCCGCTCTTTGGTGATTATTCTACTAAGCCATCCAATTACCAATCCGATAGTGATATATCCTAAAAAAGTCATGATTGTCATAGCGAAATCAGTTTGTTAATATGTATTAAATCAATGCGTAAAAGAATGAATGCGTTCCTTATCAACTCACAATAGTCTTAAAATTAACATAGATTCAACCCAATAAAGATTTTAAACAATTCATCACTATGAAAAGATTATTTATACTCTCGTTGCTTGTTTTTTTATTTGCAGTTGGATGCGGACCCACTGAAAAAGAAATATTTGATAAGGCCATGGATATCCATGAACGGGTTATAACCCTGGATACCCACGTCGATATAAATGTGAATAATTTCACAAACCAAAAAAATTACACTCAGCGTTTAGAAACACAGGTTGACCTTGTAAAAATGGAAGAAGGAGGGCTTGATGTAGCATGGTTAGTGGTTTATACCGGTCAAGACACCCTAACAGAAGAAGGATATGAAGAGGCTTACAAGAACGCTGATGCCAAATTCAAAGCGATTCACCGTTTAGTAGATGAAATTGCCCCAGATCAGATCGAGTTGGCAACCACGTCTGATGAAGTGCGCCGAATTGTTGCAGAGGGTAAAAAAGTAGCCATGATAGGAGTGGAGAATGCTTATCCAGTGGGAACAGATCTGACTCGTATCGAAGAATTTTATGATCGCGGAGCCCGGTATATGTCACTTTCACATAACGGTCATAGCCAATTTGTAGATTCAAACACAGGAGAAAATGATGGGGAATGGAAGCATGATGGAGTTAGCGAGTTAGGTAAGCAAGCTATCTCAGAAATGAATAGGCTGGGCATGCTGATCGATATCTCACACCCTTCTAAAAAAGCAAATTTAGAAACGATGGAGTTTTCGAAAGCCCCTGTTATTGCTTCTCATTCATCTGCTCGGGCCTTATACGACCATAGCAGAAATCTAAGCGATGAAGAGCTGTTGATGCTCAAGGAAAACGGTGGAGTCGTACAAACGGTAGCTTTCCGTGGCTATGTAGACGGAGAGAAACATGAAGCCTGGCAGCAAGCTTCTCGCACAATTTTAGAGGAAGAGGCTGATAAACTTGGATTCAATTTAGTGGGCTGGGGAGATATTCGGGAAATGAGTCAGGAAGAACGGGATGAATATATGGACCTTTACAGAACTGCTCAGGACAATGCGGAACCGAGAATAGAAAAGGAAGTGAATCCAATTACACCTCCGGTAAATGTGGCCGATTTTGTTGATCACATTGATTATATGGTCGAATTAATTGGGATCGAGCATGTTGGAATAAGCTCGGATTTTGATGGCGGTGGCGGTGTTTATAACTGGATGGACGCCTCTGAAACATTTAATGTTACTCACGAGCTGGTTAAACGTGGTTATTCCGAAACCGAAATTGAAATGTTGTGGAGTGGAAATTTACTTCGAGTGCTGGACGAGGCTCAGGCAATAGCCAACGAGCTATAAAATTCAAGCACACAAAGCAGTTTAAATAACGAAAATGAATGTTGGTTAAAATCGAGTACTGTTGCAGTAAATAGATCAATCCGGTATAGATATTTAAAAAGTAACTTTAGCAATCAAATAAATAAGTTAAGCCAATGTTACGCTTTTGCTAAGAAAAATTAGAAAAGGCATATACGTTTTAAGACCACTGTTAATCTTTTTAACTTTGTGGCTCAATAAAAAAGATTAATTCAAATCAAGAAAGAGTGATTGCAAAAGCAGACGTCGCAACAGATGTCGAAATTTTAAAAGCTGATTTAAATAACCCTAAACACGCCTCCGATATTGTCAAGATTGTAGATCTATTTGCGAGAGATCCTATGGGGCAGGATCAACCGTTGGATGAGGAAGTTCGCGTAGATATGATCGCCGAGATGAAAAAAGTACCCACAACGATGACCTATATTGCCTATGCAGGAGAGAAGGCACTTGGTATAGTAACCTGTTTTGTTGGTTTTTCTACTTTTACCGCCAGAAAAGTATTTAAGATCCATGATGTAGCCGTACACCCGGATGCGCGTGGAATGGGGATTGGGACCAAAATGCTTGAAACCATCGAAGAAGAAGCACGGGATATGGGTTGTTCGAAAGTTACATTAGAAGTCAGAGAAGATAATCCGGCAAGAAATCTTTATGAAAAACAGGGATTCGCTTATGGCGATCCAAAGTGGTATTTCATGACCAAAGAACTTGCATAGATAAGACCTGTTTTAATAATTTTTATCAGCCTCTTCCGTTAGGAGGGGGCTTTTTTATGTTTTAAACTTCCCCGGGCCAGATCATTTGAATATTCATATATCATATAAGGAATGAAAAGAATTCTATCACTTATACTGCTTACAACCGTAATGTTGTCAGCTTGCTCAGATAAAAATAATGTGCAAGAAAAGTCCGGTCCCCCTTTTTTTGTCGATTTTCACCTGACAGAGAATAAAGGGCAGGTAGCTCCTATATTTGGGATAAAAATGGGTGGAAGGTATGTATTCGAACCCCAGTTTCCCGGAGAGCCTACCACCATTCCCGAAGGAGTTGAAAATCCTAAGATTATTCATGGAATCATTGACATGGCACAGTACGTAGCACAGGGTACTGCAAAAGGTTTTATCGATTCGGTGATTTATCGCCAAAACCTGCAGATAGTGCCCAATGAAACGATCACGGATGAATGGGTTGATGTAATTTATACCGTCATACTTGGAGAAAATGAAAAGGGAAGGATGTTGGTGTATACAGAAAACGAAAATGGAAAGATCGATACTGAAAACCCAGCATACTTCACTTCAGAAATCGTAGAATATCAGGAAAATTCATTTGAAGTAATGTCAGCGGATGTTACGGTATATATGCAGTTCTATAATGGAAATAGGATCGTGGACTACCAGGCTCCCGCTCGCCTCTTGTACTTGAGTGATACAAAGCCGGAAGAAAGCCTTCAGCTTTATTTTGACGATTTGAGAATGGGAACGTGGACCGTCAATGACCAAACTTTTGATGTTGCACTGATCAAGGAAAGTGCCCCACCATACCGCCGTGATTACTACACATATTTTTATATCGATGTGGATAAAGACGGAACTTTTGATGTGGATCCTGCAAGTGAGGAAGCCTACTTGGTTACGGAACCTTTTAATATTGCCGGTAACAGCTGGCTCATAACAGGAATTGATACACAAGGTAGAAGAATTCGTATTGATAGTTCGATCGTAGATGTAAATCCTAAAATAGGACTACGTCCGGGTACCGTTGCTCCTGATTTTGAAGCCAAAACTATTCAAGGCAATACCATTTCCCTTAATGACTATCAGGGTAAATATGTGCTTTTAGATTTTTGGGGTACCTGGTGTGGACCCTGTATTGATGCATTACCTGTACTTAAGGATGTTTATAACACCTATAATGATACTCTTGAGATCATCGGGATAGCGAATGAATTGGATAGAGAGAAGTTCGAAAACTTCGTGAAAAAAGAAAACATAAACTGGCCTCAGATCCCGGAAGTGTTTGAGCAAGATCGTGAAATTCAGGATCTCTATTCAGTCTACAGTTATCCAACCTACTATCTTATAAACCCGGAAGGATATATTGCAGACTATGGAGTTTCACTATCAGCTGAAAAACTCAAAGCTACTTTGCAGCAATACATTCAAAGATGACTTCAATTGGCATCAAGAGATTCATAAGGGCCGTACCATGTTGTTTTCATGAAAAAGAAAGATGAGATCACAAACAACGCAGCTGCGATTGCTGAGGCGTAAAAGGTAGCTTGCAGGCTAATACCGGCGTAGATCAATCCAAGGAGATAGGGACCCAAGGCTTGTCCCGTTCGCATTACCACCCAGTTTACAGAAAGAAATGCCGCTCGGTATTCCTGTTCAGCATAACCGGTTAAAAGATTTAAAATACTGGGAATATTCATACCCTGAGCCGCACCAAAAACAATTACGGGAAGTATAAACCACCAGATATTATCAACCAGGGGAATAAACATAAAGATAGCTAAATATAATACCGCAGCTGTTCTGATCAGCGCAACCTCCGAAAAACGTTGTGTAAGTTTCCCAAGTTGGGAAGATACATAAGCGGTCATAAATGATGATCCGGATAAGATGACACCGATCCAAAATGAATTTTGACTGAATTTTTCGTCTAAAAGAATTGTGAAATAAGTTATGTACCCTCCATATAGCATGATGAATGTGAGAAAGATCCCGACAAATAAAGGAACTACTTTTTTTGAAAACAGGGAAGAAGCAACGCTGGAAAATATTTCCGCAAAATTTAGCCCATTTGAAGAACCAGTTTTTTCAAGTTTGGTTAGGACAAAAAGTCCAACCGGTATGGCAATCAGGCTCAGAAAAAAAGGATAATGCCACCCGAGCAGTGCCAATGCACCACCAATTGCTGGATAAAACGCAGTTCCGATACTTAATACACTGCCATTATATCCCATGGCTGTGGCCCTGTTGTTGCCTGAATAGAGATCACCGATTAGCGTTAAATTCAAAGCGCCAAGGGAGGCACTCCCCATACCCTGCAACGCCCGAAAGAATAACATGAGCTCAAAATCAGTAGTGAATGCGCAAGCTGTCCCTGCTGCACCAAATAAAAGCAAAGAGGGAACTAAAACGATTTTGCGCCCAAAGCGGTCGGCAAGTAACCCGAGTACCGGGGTGATAAAAATGCCCGGAAGTGTAAAAAAAGTGATTAACAATCCAATTTTTTGGGCCGATACATCCAACGCATCAGATATAACAGGAAATGCAGGAGCAATAGATGAAACACCCATCACCGCGGTTAGGGTGATTCCAAAAATAATATATAAGTTAACATCCCGAAGTAATGGTACGGCTCTATTATGTTGTTTATCGTGCAAAGTAAGGACGTATTTTTATTAGTCAGGGTTCAGCAATGAGATATCGATGATACTGATTATTATACCGCACAACCAATCCGATAAAGAATAAGTTTATCATTGAAATGAAAGCCTCTTTTAAGGATATTCTGCGAATCAGTTTACGTTCTTTAGGACAATTACAGGTCAGAAAATGAATAATATGCAAGATTAAATAGGAATTATTCATTTATAATATGCTGTTGGAAGTAAATAAAAAGAATAAATACAGGCACCTTGAAAGCAGAGAAAAAAATCTTACCGGATATATCCAATCACAAGTACACCGTTCAAATCGCACAAACGGATGCGGAGGTAGAAGAGGCTTTAAAGCTTCGATATGAAGTTTTCTATGAAGAGTTAGAACGGGAATTTGAAGCAGCCGACCATATTGACAGAGATCAATACGATGATCAGTGTCACCATCTTATTGTAAAGGAAAATAAAAGTGGAGATGTTGTTGGTACATATCGGTTGCAAACTTATGAACAGGCAGTTAACGGAAATGGATTTTATTCAGAAAGTTTATTTCACTTAGAAGACCTCCCGAACGAGGTACTTGCACAAAGTTTTGAGGTCGGACGGGCATGCATAGAAGAAAAACACCGAAGTGGACGGGTTTTATTTCTTCTCTGGAAAGGATTCGCAGGATACCTTCAATCCTTTCAAAAAAGATATTTATTGGGTAGTCTCGGAATCCCAGCTGCATCGCCTGAGGAAGGAAAAGCTATTTATAAAAAATATTTGGATGACGGAGTCATTCATGAAGATTTTCAGGTAAGTGCCAAAGAACCATACAGACAACATCTATCAGATATAAAAATACATAAGAAAGAACATTTCGAGGGACCCGGGTTATTACAAAATTATTTAAGCGTAGGATGTGACATTATCAGCAAGCCCGCATATCATAAAGAGCTGGAGCTGTTATATGTGATGATCTTCCTCGACATTGAACATATTTCTGACCGTACCCGAAAAATGTTTTTCGGTTAAACTATAATTGTTTCAATCATTCTCTGATGCGTAAGTTTCGCGGATTTCTCAAGCTTGCCTTGCTGGTGATCTTTACGTTGTCTTCTTTTGGGATTTATTGGGTAGGACTTTTCATACCAAAACTCCTCCGAAAAAGATATGAACCCTGGCGAAACCTGTTTATGCGGACTTGGTCAGAAGGTGTTGCATTCATTTTCAATATGAGTGTTGAAGTTGAAGGCAAACCACCCAAAGCACCATTTTTTTTAGTATCAAACCATCTGAGCTATATGGATATTATCCCACTCTATCTAAGTTTGCGATGTACTTTTGTGGCCAAAAAAGCGGTTCGCAAGTGGCCGGTTTTGGGGTATATGGTCAATGCCGTTGGGGTGATCTTTGTGGATCGAAATCGCCGTACGGATGTGAAAAGAGTGAATGAACTGTTATCGAAATCCATGAATGAATATCAGGGGTTGATCGTATTTCCGGAAAGCACTTCTTCAGGAGGAGAAGCAGTACTACC
>JAVLBT010000056.1:0-17466 GCA_031580945.1 Gracilimonas sp. | reverse complement strand
CGAGCTTCTCTCCATAACGAAGATGAAATACAACGTAAAGATATCCGCATTGGTGACACCGTAGTTGTGGAAAAAGCAGGAGAGATCATTCCACAAGTAATTAGTGTAGTGAACCCAAAACGCAAAGATCGTAATGAAGCTTTTAAATTTCCGGATTATTGCCCAGCCTGTAATTCAAAGCTTATCAAATACGAGGATGAAGTAGCATGGCGATGTGTCAACCCTACTTGCCCCCCTCAGGTTCGAATTCGGATCGAACATTTTGCTTCCCGGGATGCCATGGACATTGAAGGATTAGGGGAATCAGTTGTAGATCAACTTGTTTCTGCAGATTTAATATCAACCTATGCCGACCTTTACGAGATCGAAAAAGATCAGGTCATAGAGCTGGAGCGAATGGCTGAAAAAAGTGCTCAAAATTTGATAGATGCCATTCAAAAAAGTAAAGACCAACCCTTTGAGCGGGTCATTTATGCCCTCGGGATTCGGTTCGTTGGTAAAACCGTAGCAAAAGATCTTGCAAAAGCGTTTGGCTCTATGGGTAAACTGCAAGCCGTCACAAAAGAAGAATTAGAAGCTGTTGATTCTATAGGGCCAAGAATTGCTGAATCAGTGGTTGAGTTTTTTGGTAACCACAAGAATAGGCTTATTGTTGAAAAATTAGGTGAACATGGCCTTCAGTATGAAAGAGAAGAGGAAGAACAGGCTTCTAATATCTTTGAAGGGAAAAAATTTGTTTTAACAGGTTCCCTGCCTACTTATACCCGAAAGGAAGCGGCCGAACTCATCGAAAAGCATGGCGGTAAAACTGCTTCATCCGTTAGTGGAAATACAGATTATGTTTTGGCTGGAGAATCGGCTGGCAGTAAGCTGGATAAAGCTCAAAAGTTAGGTATTAAAATATTAGATGAAGCCTCTTTTCGTGACATTATCGGGGAGTGAAAAAGGCATGTTGTGATAATATATGGTTTGAAGTCCCTGAATTTTTTGTGAAAAAATGCCCTCATTGGTTTAAAATTTTCATTTAACGCCAAGGGCAAATCACTTTTTTAAATCTTCAAAATGCCACTATATCATTTCGTCCCACAAAAATTGCTATCTTAAATATACCATACCATTTTAAAGCCACCGCACATGGACATTAAACCATTAGATACGGAACAAATAGGATTAAAAACGCTGGAAAAGCATTTAATACGTTCTAAAAGTAAAGTTTCGTTGAAAATTGGGTTGCCAAAAGAGATCTCAAATGATGAGCGACGCGTTTCTCTGACGCCGGGCGGAGTTTCCATTTTAAAAGCTAATGGACATGAGATCTTTATTGAACAGGGAGCCGGAGAAGCTGCTAACTTTTCCGATCATGAATATGCTGATGCAGGTGCTGAAATGGCCTACAGTGCCGGTGAGGTGTATTCAAAATCAGAATTGATCCTTAAGATCGCTCCTCTTGTAGAAGAAGAATTTGATTATTTAGAAGAAGATCAGGCATTAATATCAGCTCTTCATATGGGAAGTCAAACCCAAAAATATCTGCAAACCCTGATAGATAAATCGACAACCGGTATTGGTTATGAATTCATTCGGGGTGAAGATAAAGAATTTCCGATCGTACGAATGATGCATGAAATTACGGGATCGATGTCGGTGCAGATCGCTGCTCACTATTTGGAAAGCATGAGTGGTGGGCAAGGTATCATGTTGGGTGGTATTTCCGGGGTCCCTCCTGCTACTGTAGTTATTTTGGGAGCTGGTATCACAGGTGAATACGCCGCACGTACCGCTCTTGGTTACGGTGCTCAGGTTTTTGTTATGGATACAGACCTGACTGCCCTTCGCCGACTTGAAAATGCATTAGACCGACGGATTATTACTGCGGTTGCTAATCATCAATATTTAAATTCAGCATTACGATTTGCAGATATCATCATTGGGGCAGCTATGGCCGAAGGTGAACGATCTCCATGCTGGGTTACCGAAGAAATGATCATCAACATGAAACCCGGCAGCGTTGTTGTTGATACCGTGATTGATCAGGGAGGGTGTGTTGCTACCAGTAAACCAACCACTCATTCTAATCCGGTTTATTCTGAACATGATGT
This sequence comes from Gracilimonas sp., assembly GCA_031580945.1. Lineage (GTDB taxonomy): Bacteria > Bacteroidota > Rhodothermia > Balneolales > Balneolaceae > Gracilimonas. The sequence goes on along the minus strand of JAVLBT010000056.1, from coordinate 15,367 downwards.
TATTCATCATTGTGTGCCAAATATACCGGCAAATGTCCCCAGAACTGCTACTTATGCCCTGAACAACGTGTTAGTACCCTATATTCTGGCCATTGGGGATGCAGGAGGAGTAAAAGAATGCCTCTGGGAAAATGTAGCCCTTAGAAACGGCACCTATTCCTATAAAAAGCATATCACTAAAAAATCCCTGGCTAAAATGTTCGATATGAATTTTCGGGAGATCGAAATGCTTATTGCTTCACAGATTTAATCGAAAAAAATGAAACACTATTGTGTCAGAGTTAACAGAATCAAACTATAAGCGCATTTCCATCATTAATTGGTTGCTTACGGTTCCCATGATGGTGCTTTTTGCCTGGCCTTATTATTATGGTGCCGAATTAGCCGGTTTAGACGTTTTTGCAAGATATGCTGGCGCTTTTGTTTTTGCGGTGCCTTTTATGCTAACCATCTTGCACGGGCATGTGACAATGGCACTTGGAACCGTCCATCGTCATCACTATTACGACTGGATGACCAATGACAAACCCCTAACCTACGGTTTATTTTTTCATCCCAATTTTGTTAAGACCCGTTTTAGGCTGATCTTATTGATGGTGAGTTTACTAATTTTACCGGTTGGGTATTTGATTGGGCTGTAAACTAAAAATCCTGTCAGGTTTTTAACCCTAACAGGATTTAGTTTCAATTTATTGGTATCAGGCCTCTGTTTGGTCCAACTTTTTCGTTAGATCTTATACCGGAACTCCGAATTCTCAAGTACAAATTCATTCATACCAGTTTTATATTACCTGTATTAAATGGCCTTTCCTTTTTTGATGTCCTCAACTACACTTGGATCAAGTAGTGTTGAGATATCTCCAAGATTATCCAGGTCGTCAGCTGCGATCTTTCTCAAGATCCTGCGCATGATCTTGCCGGAACGGGTTTTAGGCAATCCACCTACTACCTGAATTTTGTCCGGTTTTGCAATCGGACTAATGATCTTTGTAACCAGGTCTAAGAGTTCTTTTTTGAATCCTTCCTGATCTTTGATCTCCCCTTCGCAGATCATGAATGCATACACACCCTGCCCTTTGATATCATGAGGATACCCGACCACAGCTGTTTCAACTACTTTAGGGTGCTCATCCAGAGCATTCTCGATCTCGGCCGTTCCTAAACGATGGCCTGAAACATTCAGGACATCATCAACGCGCCCGGTTATTCGGTAATATCCATCTTCATCACGGCGACACCCATCTCCGGTGAAATAATATCCTTCGTATGTACTCAAATAAGTTTTAATGTATCGGTCATGATCCCCGTAAACCGTTCGAGCAATTCCTGGCCACGGATGTTTGATGCATAAATTTCCTTGCACGCCATTTCCTTCTATCTCATCACCGTTCTCGTCCATTAGGGTTGGGAAAACACCCGGAAGAGGTAGGGTCGCAAAACCAGGTTTAGTGGGGGTGATTCCTGCCAATGGTGAGATCATAATACCGCCCGTTTCAGTTTGCCACCAAGTATCAACGATCGGACAAGTTCCCCCTCCAATGTGGTCGTGATACCAATGCCAGGCTTCTTCATTGATCGGTTCACCAACGGTTCCCAAAACTTTAAGTGAACTGAGGTCATATTTTTTCACATAATCCATATCATATGACATCAATGCCCGAATAGCTGTGGGTGCTGTATAAAAGTGAGTTACACTATATTTCTCAACTACTTCCCATAAACGACCGGCATCAGGATACGTAGGTGTTCCTTCAAAAATAATTCCCGTAGCCCCATTGAATAACGGACCATAAATAATATAACTATGACCGGTGATCCATCCTGCATCAGCCGTACACCAGTATACATCATCTGCTCCAACCTGAAATACTTGCCTAAAAGAATAACTCGTATACACCATATATCCACCGCATGTATGAACTACCCCCTTTGGTTTTCCAGTTGAACCGGAAGTGTAAAGAATAAAAAGCGGATCTTCGGCGTCCATTGTTACAGCCTCATGCTGCCGGGAAGCATTTCTTATAAGCATATGCCACCATTCATCGCGGCCTTCTTTCCAATCAATATCGCGGTTTGTGCGTTGACAAACGATCACGCTTTCAACGGATGGTGAATTTTCCAGGGCTTCATCAGAAATATCTTTCAATGGTACATGTTTATCTCCCCGGCGAAGGCCGTCATTCGTGATCAGCATCTTAGCATCACAATCATTGATCCTTTCTGATAATGCCTGTGAAGAAAATCCTGCAAATACAATGGAATGAACTGCCCCAATACGAGCACAAGCCAGTGCAGATATCACTAACTCAGGGGTCATAGCCATGTATATAACAACCCGATCTCCCTTTTCTATACCTTTACTTTCAAGTACATTTGCAAAACGACAAACATCCTCGTGTAACTGCTTGTAAGTAATTGTTCGGCGAAAAGAATCGGGATGATTAGGCTCAAAAATAAATGCTGTTTTGTTACCAATCGTATTAAGGTGTCGGTCTAACGCATTCTCAGTAACATTCAGCTTTCCCCCTTCAAACCATTTGATATTTGCATCTTCAAAACTACCAGACTGTGTTCTATCCCAGCGCTTACGCCAGTAAAAAGTACCGGCTTCATGATCCCAAAACTTGAGCCGATCTTTCTCACTTTCTTTAAAAGTTGCATGATAGTCTTCAAATGATTTAATGTTTAGCCACATAGTAATTTGGTTGGTTTAAGATTTTGATTGATGTTGAGGTTTTTTCAGCGGAGAATCAAGTGGAAACGCTTTTTTGATAGATTTTATCATTTTTTTGAATTAGGTGTGGACAAGTACTTTGATTAGTGGCTCTGCCACTCAGTTTTCGAATGACTATATACTTCCCTCAAACTGTCGCTTTGGGTTACCATGTTGGCCGGGACAAGTACCACTGGTAAATAATTCAGGTTTCTATTATGCACTCAAAGAGTCATTAGAAGCTAAAAAGTATTAATAGTTTTGTACAAGAAAAAAGTGGCCGTAGGTACGCCCCATACTCCACATTTCTTTAAAAATTTGAACTATTTTTCCATCAACATTTTTGTACTGCTAATATTACAAACACCACAACTATAGTTACTTGTCTGATAAAGGCTACAAAATTATTAACGAATGGTTTTTTGCAAAAGGATGGAACATTTTTCCATTTCAGCATGATGTATGGAATGCGTTTCTAAGTGGGAAAAATGGCCTTCTTAATGCACCCACTGGTAGTGGAAAAACTTTTGCTTTATGGATGCCCAATCTCATAAAGTGGATCAATGAACATCCCGATACTTATCAAAATAAAACCAACAATGGCCTGAAGGTTCTTTGGATCACTCCTTTACGAGCACTGGCAAAAGACATTCAAAAAGCGCTGCAAAACTCTGTAGATGAACTTGGTATTCCCTGGAAAATTGGAAGACGCACTGGTGATGTTTCCCAATCTGTCAAGCAAAATCAGAATCGACGGATGCCAGAAGTACTTATTACAACTCCTGAGAGCGTGCACATTCTATTGGCACAAAAAAACTATACACGGCATTTCAAAAATTTAGATGCAGTCATAGTGGACGAATGGCATGAACTACTTGGATCTAAACGGGGAATCCAAACTGAATTAGGGTTATCCAGATTACGCGGGCTTCGGCCAGAGCTTTCAGTCTGGGGGATTTCTGCCACCATTGGAAATCTGGATGAAGCCCTTGATGTATTGACTGGACCGGAACAGGATACAAAGCCAACGATAATCAAAGCTAAAGTTCAAAAAAACATTCATGCCGAATCCATACTTCCGGATGAAATGGAAAATTTCCCATGGTATGGTCATTTGGGATTAAAGCTGCTTCCTAAAATACTACCCATCATTGATGAAAGTCGTTCTACGCTAATATTCACAAATACTCGTGCCCAATCAGAAATTTGGTTCCAAAATTTATTGGAAATGCGTCCTGATCTTGCCGGGACTATTGCCATTCATCATGGTTCATTAGATCGAAAAGTTCGGGATTGGGTTGAGAGTTCTCTGCACGAAGGTGTTTTAAAAGCTGTAGTCTGCACTTCAAGTTTGGATTTAGGTGTGGATTTTAGTCCGGTTGAAACGGTGATACAAATAGGAAGTCCAAAAGGAGTTGCACGTTTTATGCAACGTGCTGGCCGAAGTGGACATCAACCCGGTTCAACAAGTAAAATACACTTTGTGCCCACGCATGCCCTGGAATTAGTAGAAGCAGCGGCTTTACGATCGGCTATAAACTCGGAGGAGATGGAAAGTCGTGAACCTATATTAAAGCCTTATGATGTACTTATACAGTATCTGGTGACTTTAGCAGTCTCAGATGGCTTTTTCCCAGATGAGATCTACCCTGAGATCAAAAAAACATTTGCATACCAAACGCTTTCCAGGAAAGAATGGAATTTGATCCTGCAATTCATCACCCAGGGAGGGAAGTCTTTGGCGCGCTATAATGAATATTCTAAGGTTGAGATCGAAGAAAATGGGCTCTATAAAGTTAACAGTCGAAAGATCGCCCGCCGCCATCGTATGAGTATTGGTACCATAGCAAGTGATGCTATGCTAAGGGTAAAATACATGAGTGGCAGATCGTTGGGAGCCGTTGAAGAATGGTTTATCGCACAATTGAATATTGGTGAAACATTCTGGTTCGCTGGCCGAAATCTGGAATTGGTGAAGATCAAAGACATGACCGTTTTCGTAAAAAGGGCTAAAGGTAGTTCATCGAAAGTGCCTTCATATTTGGGGGGAAGAATGTCACTTTCTTCTAACATGACTCATATTCTTCGCAAAAAAATGCATCAGGCTGTACAAAATGAATTCGATGATGTTGAACTTAAAACTTTGGAACCTTTGTTCGAAATTCAGCGAGATTGGTCAACTCTTCCCGATGAAGATCAATTTCTTATCGAGAAGTCTTTTTCCAGGGAGGGTTGCCACGTTTTCTTCTTTCCTTTTGAAGGACGATATGTACATGAGGGGATGTCGGCACTAATTGCACATCGGTTGTCAAAAATGACCCCTATTACTTTTTCTATTGCAATGAATGATTATGGCTTTGAGCTGCTTTCGGACCAGGATATCCCGATTGAAAAAGCCTTGAGTGAAGACCTGTTCTCTTCAAACAACTTGGTTGAAGATATCATGGCCAGCATAAATAGTGCTGAGCTTGCAAAACGTAGATTTCGAGAAATTTGCCAAATTGCAGGATTAGTTTTCCAAGGATTTCCCGGCCAGGCAAAAACTAATAAACACTTGCAAATGTCGAGTAGCTTATTCTTTGATGTATTCATGGAATATGAACCGGACCATCTGCTAATTCAGCAAGCTTTTGATGAAGTAATGAGCATACAACTGGATGAAGTTCGGCTTCGGAAAGCATTAATAAAGATCTCTGAACAGCATATTGTATTCAATTTAACTGAACGGTTTACACCATATGCTTTTCCAATTATGGTGGACAGGCTCCGAGAGAAGCTAAGCTCTGAAAAACTCATTGACCGAATTCAAAAAATGCAGAATCAGCTCGAAAAACACGTCAAATGATAATTAGTCATCTGAATATCACCTTTAAAAAACAAACCTTAGTTTTGTTTCCGCAAAAAGCTTTGTTTTGGAAAGAGAGAAATCTCCTGGTGGTTTCAGATGTCCATTTTGGAAAGTCGGGTCATTTTAGAAAGCATGGAATTGCTATTCCAGAATCTGTTAATAAGTCCAACATCCAACGATTAGAAGAGCTATTAAAAAAGACCAAACCCTCAAGTATTTTATTCTTAGGTGATCTTTTCCACAGTGAAATGAATGCTGAAACAGAAACATTCAAGCAATGGCGTAAGTCACATTCTGATATCGAAATGATCCTTACAATTGGCAATCATGATATTCTAACAAGATTTGAATTTGAAAAAATGGGACTTGAGTGTACCAATCAGTACGAATTAGAACCATTTATTTTTATGCATGATGAAAGTGAAGCCACGGAATCCAGTTATTATCCAATAACCGGACACATCCATCCTGCAATAAAGCTTTCTGCAAAAGGGCGGCAAAATGTATACGTTCCTTGTTTCTACTTCGGCCTAAACCATTGCATGCTCCCGGCATTTGGAACTTTCACTGGGAATTATCGCATCAAGCCCACACAGAATGATTTGGTTTATGGTGTGGTTGATGATAATGTAATGGATCTAAGCTCATTAATTTAGCCACAACTAAAAATGCGTTACACACGAATTATTTGCCTTTATTTAACTTTTTCTGCGCTCTTAATCGCTTTTTTACCGGAGTTGTTACATGCACAATCCAGTACTTTTGATACCCAGTTTTACGCACAAAAATCGCAGGAGCTTCAAAAAAAAGGTATGATTTTTCTTGGTAGTTGGGCTACTTTAAACATTTTATCAGGTTCTGCCGGGTATTTTCTGAGCGAAGATGACACCAAATATTTCCATCAAATGAATGCTGGTTGGAATATTGTAAACCTTGGTATTGCCGGGTTTGCACTGTTTAGTATTTCCCAACTGGATGTGTCTACCTTAGGTTACTCGGAATCGGTTGGCAAGCTCCAGAATCTTGATAAAATTCTGCTGTTAAATACCGGGTTGGATGTTGGTTATATGGCAACCGGAGCATGGCTTTGGGAACGTGGTATCAGAAAAGGTACACCCCGTCTGGAGGGATATGGAAAGTCATTGATTTTGCAGGGCGCCTTTCTTTTCGCATTTGATCTCGTACTTTATTTTATTCACTCTCCGATCACATCAGACCTTATAGACTTATCCGGTCAGTTCGAAGTAACTGCTTCAGGATTTAGAATTAATTTTTAGGTCACTGGTTGGATTTTCGCTTATAACAGTGGTGTAGTCTGCTCAAAATACGATGCTTTTTGGTGCGGACGTTAGCTCCTGAGAGATCAAATTCGTCGGCAACAGATTTGGTTGTAGCGTCAGGCTTATCCATAAAGTACTCAATGAATTCACGAGACTTCTTTCGAAGCTCACTCAAGCATTCTTCTAAAATTCGCTGCCTTTCCTTATCAAGCAGGTTTTTAAATTGCTCTTCAGGCTCAAAAACTTCATTTAAAGCTCCCTCTTCATAATCGAACTTGTGTTGCCTTTTTACATAACGCATATACTCGTGTCGCGCAGATTTGATCAAATAGCTGAAGATATATTTACTGTTTCGGATATTGTTTTTTCTAACCTGCTCAAATACATCCAAAAATGCTTGTTGTACACATTCTTTTGCTGCATTTTCCTCTGCCCGCATAACTACTCTCAGATAATCTTCCAGTCTTGGAATTACTTCCGACAGCAGCTCACTAGCTTTGGCGTCATCTCCTTTATGAAGAGCCTCTACTAATTCCGAATAATCAACTCTTAGTTGTGCCAAACTAACCAACTATTTTTTAAAATTTATCTCAGTGAATAGATCTGTTGATCTCAGCAAAACGGCTTTGCTGTTTTACTTAAGGACTGATCTTTTAAATATGATAACAGTTTCAATAATAAGTGATTTTTTTCGAATTATTAATCGTTTTTAATCTTTTAGTGGCGGCTATTAATATTAAGATTTAGATTAGATGTGTAACAAATACAGTATGAGACACTCTTATAGTCGAATATTGTTATGCCTTTTTGCAAGGTTAGTTAATTTTAATAAATCTGTAACAAATCAGGTATTCAACACTCTTGTACTTAACCATTAATACAAATAATCATTAAATACAATGAAATCACTTAAATCAGTACTCGCTCTTTTTGCCATCGTATCCCTTTCCTTCGGTTGTGCCTCAGTCACCGATGCGTCCCTGACCGACCAGCCCGAGGATCAAACCCAGATCGAATCCACCACCGATGACGGCGTTTTCGGCACCGGCAACGACATGGACCCAATCATCGAAAAACCCATGTAGCATTTTAATTGGGTTGATGTTTTTAAGTCCTCTGTTAATTAGATTAGCTTATATGATGAATATAAAAGCTTAAAATTCCTCCTGTGTTTTATATAAATATCTTAATTCTTCTGTTCACCGCTTTTTTAGATAGCAACAATGATTCATCTTTAATTGATCAGTATTATGAACAATTGTATGTATATGGTGAACAGATTAGTCAGAATGATGAGAATTTGTATCAGTGGGCTTTAGCAGAAATTAAATATTCTAATTGCCAAGAATTTTTGATTGCTAAGGAAAAATTGGACTTAAAACAGGATTTTCAATTGCTATCAAAGTATTCCTGCGAAGAAATAAATTCGGGAAATTTTGATAAATCTGAATTATGGAATGAAGAAAACAACAAAAGATACCGATACTTAAAAAGTGTACTCATTCAGCAAAGAACAGGACAAGATTCCGTAATTGCAAAAGCACCACATTTGTACTTAGAGTTGTTAATGTCTTCATCATATATGGACTACTTTTCATTAGAGTCCATATCAAATAATTTAGACCTCTGGAATAAAAAATTATCCAAACTTTCCTCTACAGAAGATCCGCTAAAACACTCGATCATATCTTCTATTATTATTTGGAGTGCTTATATCATAGATGATTACGTGACGCTTTATAGACATATTGATACGTTCCATGAAGCCTCCCTCTTTCCTCTTTCAAATATGAGGTTAAAATTATATGGTGCTTTTGATTACACGTTCTATACATATGAAGAATATGATAAATCGCTGAAACTTCTTGAAAATCACTCCCTGCCACTGGCTGAATTTTTAAAAAACGAAGAGCAGGCTTACAAGATAAAAATACGGCAAGGGGTATATCTTTATAGGTTAGGCAAATACCATAAATCAAAAGAGATATATGAAGTATTATATAATCTCAATGGTATTGAAAATTTTTATGTTTTCACAAACTTGGGGTTGAACTATTACAAGCTCGGTTATTCTAATAAGTATATTTCCTTTCAATTAAGAGCTCTTGAACATGATTTCTCAGACTACAGAAATCTATTAAACGTATACCGTAATCTCTTTCTCTACTATACGGCAAATAAGGATATAACATCAGCTTTAAAATATATTGACAAAGCTAAAGAAGTTGCTATAACAAATCAGGACACTTCTGAGTTAGCACTTATTGATTCCTATCTTGGAACTTTTTACTGGTCGCAATATTCAGACCATGAAAAAGCGCTTAAAAGTTTTGACGCTGCCCAACAAGTGCTTAATCCCAAACAAAATTATACCAAATATATTGATCTTCTTTATGAAAAGGGAGATATCTATATCCGAATAGATTCTTTAAATAAGGCACGTCAACACTTTGAACAGGGAATGCAATTGGCTTTATCCAAGTCAAATACAGTGGATTATGTAACTGCGCTTATTAATCTCTCTGCTATTGAGATGAAGCAAAATAACCTCTCCGCTGCCGAAGAAATACTTAGTGAGATTGGTCTCTACAGTCTTGATGATTTAGATTTCGAATTATTGACCCAGTATTTCACTGTCAGATCACAATATTTGCATTTAAACAATAGAAACAGGGCAGCAATTGATGTCCTACAACCCGTAGTAAAGCAAGTTATTGATCGAGCTAAAAATAATACGGACTCCCAGGAAGGGTATTGGACCGTTGAAAATGAATATTTAGATGCCATTGAATTATTGGTTGAACTGTATGAGCAAAATGATAAAAATACCAGTTCATTAAATCTTCTTGATCAGCTGAAAACGATCAATGATGCAGCATTGTATAATAGCCCACTTGTAAAAGCCTCAAAGTTAACGGAAGAGGAATTAGCTGAGGAAAAAAGGCTTAATCAAAGGCTTCAAACCCTGAGAAAAAGATATTTGAATGCTGGTGAGTCTCGCCGTTTCGAACTAAAACAAGAAATTGACCGTGTTTCTGCTTTACGTGAACAAATATTATCAAAAGTTGATTTAAATAAATCGACTCCACTTTCTCCGATATGGTCTATTCAACGAGCTATTTCTGATGATGAACTTTTGCTTCATTTCACAGAATTAGGGTCAAACCTATACATTACCCACCTAAGCAGGGATGAAGTTAATATCCAAAAGGTGGATTTTGCGAAAAAAGATCAAGATGCTTTCAACCAGATTGCTGATAACCTTGCCTCAGGAAACACTGACCTTATGGCTCTTCATTCGTTATATCAGAAACTAAACCTTCAACATCTTCCAAATGGTATCAATGAAATTACCGTGATACCCGATAATTTTCTTTATCGCATACCATTGGAGGTATTACCTACGGAAAGACCTGATTCACCTATAAGTTATGGCAGTACGAGCTACCTGATCGAGGAGTATAGCATTCGGTATTTTACTTCTTTAAAAGAATTTGAACACAATCGTCGGAATATCACATCCAATGGCGAAACAAATACAGATTTTTCAGGATTTGCCATTTCTGATTTTTCAAATTTTAGCGGTGTAAATCTTCCATCTCTTCCTTACGCCCCTATTGAGACCCAAAATATTCGTACTTCCCTCAGCTCAATGGATCACAAAGTTATATTCAACGAGGAGGAAGCAACAAAAGAAACATTTCTGAACCGTGTGGGGTCTTCCAGGTTGGTTCACGTTGCAACTCACAGTGAAGTATCAGAACAAGATCCACTGTTTTCCACAATTTATTTAAAGACAGGAAACGCATCAGATACCACTTTGCAATCTGATCAGGCTCTTTATGCATATGAATTGTTTGACACCCCGCTGAACAGCGAATTTATTATGTTGAACTCTTGCAGTTCCGGTTCTGGTAATTATATACAAGGTAGTGGGATAATGGGCATTAGCAGAGCTCTCCGGTATGCAGGTGCTAAAAGCCTTGCTTTAAACCTCTGGGCCGTTAATGATAAAATAGCATCTGAATTTGCAACTGATTTTTATACTCAATTAAATAATGGTGAGACTAAAAATGGAGCAATCAGACAAGCAAAACTAAATCAACTTAAAACTGGAAATGCAAACCCACATTTTTGGGGTGCATATACTATGATCGGAAATCCTTCACCAGTTACAAACAATAATAACAGTCGTTATCTTTTCTTAGTAATGTTGACCATTGGAACTATTATGACAGGATTTCTGACCTATTCAACGAGTACGAATAGGCAAAAATTTTAAATCTTATCTATAGGGCTTTATCAATTTAGTCACTTGCCATGGCCACTTTACCCAGAGCATCCATATACGTTTTTGAAACTCTGCTGTAAGCACCATTTAATTCGTAAGCATTGCGAAAAGCTGTTTCAGCATCTTCTAATCGGTCTAACTGAAAATAAGTATTGCCTAAAAACCAATAACCTTTTTCAAGTGTAAGTAAATCAATGTTATTTTGGTTTATCACCTTTTCAAAGTTAGTAACAGATGCTTCGTAATTTCCGTTATTGTACTGTATGGAACCTAAACTAAGAGCTAATTCCGCTGTTAACTGAGGATCTCCGGAAACCTGTTCAAGCTCATCTTCAAGAATTGTGATTGCTTGCTGCACCTCACCTTCGGTAGCCATTCGGATTGCACGCCTAATCACTTCATTCGTCACATTACTGGCAATTCCTTCTGCATCCCTGACAACATCAAGCCCTATTTGTTCTACCGGACTCACCGACAATTCTCCAGAGGTGTTCATGTTCAAAACTCCAATAACAGAAGCTATGAGTATTACAGCAGCTGCCGCACCATAACGAATAGCTTTTTGAAGTGGGCTGATTGATGCTGAAGAGCTTTGATCTTTCTTAGCATCTATTACGGATTTCAGGTTGGCTACACTTTTCATGTAGTCCATGTAATATTCGTCCTGTATTAGTTCAGCCCAGAGTTCATCAACTTCATCTTCTTTCAAACGGCCATTCACATAAAGGTCGATCTTCCTCTCTAATTCTTTATTTGATTTACTTTCTATCATGGTTCCTATAATTATGATTACAAACGGATAATGCTAAAACTATTCCCATTTTCGATTCTGAAAAAATACCCATTAAAATAAATTCAGAGTAATTCATTGTAAGAGTTTATTTACCCGCTACGTCTTATTTAAGACAAGAGTAACAAAAAAGGCAATTGTTACAATTTAATTTCATTTTTTCTGAAAATTATTTTTACCGGTTCATTTTCTTATTATCAAGATACTCTAAAGCCGAAATGTTACAGTAAATGGCCTTGTTATTTCAAATATTAAACGATTCTAACCATTTCAACTCCATGATCTCTTTAGTTAAATATTTCGGTGTATTTTGTATTTGCTTCATTTCGTTTGGCTGCAGCACTAATACCGACCTCAATGGAAGTATTGATTATATTGGAGATACTGATCTTACCCTGCAACAAAAACCAGTTCATTACAAGTATGCTCCTTTAGCTGTGGATACACTCACAGTCGATAAAAGTGGAAATTTTACTGTTACAGTAAATGTGGACACCACGGAAATCCGGTTACTTAAAATTGAAAACGAAGCATATCCGCTTTTTTTTAAATCTGGTCAAAGTCTTCGGATTCAAATTACGCGGTCCGATTTTCCTCAAAACGTACAAGTTCAGGGGTATGCTGGAAACTGGGATGAGCGTTACAATTCCTATCTGGCTGAAATTGAAACCCTTGAATCTCAAATTCCACTCGAAGAGGAAAAGATCAAAGTTGGTGAGGAAAACGATCTTACTGAACTCAGTCGAAAAAAGTATGAGATAGCTGAAAAACATCTGGCAGAAAGCCCTCTTAACGACTATTATCTAAAAGCAATCGGAGAACATCTGGTTTTCAGAGTTCGATCTATAGAATACAACCAACGCTTTTTTGAAGATTTTGATGCCGATTCAGCCCGAAAAGCCGTTTTCGCTGAAGCCGATTCCCTCAACTTTTTCACCATTGAATCGCTGAAAGCACAACGCGCCGGCATTAGGGATTTTGCCCATTACTACGCCCGAACTTTCGGAATTTACGATAGCGTGAAAGCCGCTTACGGTATGGACCTCTCAGAATACGATATTAAGCAGGTAGCTTATGAAGAGCTCAATGAAAAACGTCTTCAGGTGCTGGATCACATGGAAAGTCGGGATGCTCTGGCTCACGCCAAAATGTATCTGATCGCTGAGCGCATTGGGGAGCAAGGCCTGGAAATTGCGCGCCCAAGTTATGAAGCCTATCTTGAAAAATTTACTGATTATCCCGAATACACCGAGTTCCTAAAGTATTTCTATAATGAAATTAAATCCGTTTCTCCCGGTCAACCAGCCATCCCTTTTGCACTACCCGATATGGATGGTGATATTCATACCATGGAAGATTACCGCGGTAAATTCGTGCTGCTTGATTTTTGGGCCGGTTGGTGTCAACCCTGCCTGGATGAGTTTTCGGATATGAAAGAAATCTACCGTACTTATTCTCGTGATGAACTCGAGATCATCGGTATTTCCAACGAAGTAGACAGCCTTGTTTGGGTGCAGGATGTTAACCGGCTTGATCTGCCGTGGGTTCAGCTCTACAGTGGTGATGGTTTCCAGGAAGAAACCTTCAAAGCGTACAAAGGCGGTGGTATTCCTTTTTATATTTTAGTGGATCCGGATGGAAATATCGCCCGATATAACGATATTCGACCTTCTTTCAACTTTACCGATGTGCTGGACAGCCTACTTTCTAAACGCCAAAATAACCTGAATTAATGATCCGCTTTATACTACCCTTGTTTATTCTTTTTTCTATTTCAGGATGCCAGAATTCCGAACCTCAACCTGTGTCAGAGCAGATCATAGATTCCCTTCGGCTTGGACAGATGATCATGGTCGGTTTTCGTGGTACCGAGCTATTGAAAGACAGCACCATTTATAAAGATCTTTCCGAACGCAATATTTCCGGTGTTGTTTTATATGATCGTGATATTATCACAGGCAATAGAAACCGTAATATTGAAGATCCCACACAGCTCATGCAGCTTAGTAACAGTATTATTTCAGCAACCCCAAATTCACCTTTTATTGCAGTGGATCAGGAAGGTGGATTGATGAGCCGACTTAAGGAAAGTAAAGGATTTCCAAGATCAGTTTCTGCTGAGTATTTAGGGGAATTAGATAACGAGGATTCCACTCGGTACTATGCACGCATCATGGCACAGGAATTTATGGTCGTTCGAACCAATACCAATTTTGCGCCTGTTGTAGATGTTAATACGAATCCAGAAAATCCGGTAATTGGGAATCTCGAACGCAGCTTTTCTTCCGATCCCGAAAAAGTAGCTGAGCATGCCGGATATGTTATTGACGAATATTCTAAAGAAGGAATTCTCTCCGTGCTAAAACATTTTCCCGGTCATGGCAGCTCGACCACTGATAGTCACTTAGGATTTACGGACGTCACCGATACATGGGATGAAAAAGAGCTCATTCCTTACAAAAAACTCTTCGCCGAAAAAGACATCCGGGCCGTCATGACCGCCCACATTTTCAACGCCAACATCGACTCCGTTTGGCCGGCTACCTTGTCTGAAAAAACCATCAACGGACTGCTGCGCGACTCGCTTGGGTTTGAAGGCGTAGTCTTTTCCGACGATATGCAAATGGAGGCCATCCGTGCGAAATATGGACTAGAAACGGCTATCCGGCAAGCCATTAACGCCGGGGTGGATGTGCTGATCTTTGGCAACAACAAGCACTACGAACCGGACATTGCCGAGAGAGCCATTGAGATCATCCAGAAACTACTACGGGAAGGAAAAATTGAAAAAGAAACGATTGAGCGATCCATTGCCCGCATCGATTCCCTGAAAATTGATGTGATTGATGAATTATGCGGCTGTATGGATTTTTAGGAATAATCCTACGTAATGTGAAACGAGGTGATGGTAATGCTTGGATTTTATTGTGGTCCTTGTTTTGCCGGAATCAAGTGCCCTAATCCTTTTTCATCGATCAGACCGCTTATCAGTCAGATCGAGTTCGGGATGGTCTAATTTATATCCACGGTCTGACGGATTCAAGCCCGTTTGACCGTTTGCCCAACTCCGCGAAACCAAGCTTTCTAACCCATCGATCAGACGCGCAATGCGTCAGATCGAGACCGAAGTGGTGACCTCTTCGCCCAACTCTTTCTAAATCCTACTTGTAAAAAATTCTATATTTCTGGCATGCATACATCCGAAATCCTCACCATAACCGAAAACCACGTCCGCCAGCAACTGGAAGGCGAAGGCTCCGGCCACGACTGGTGGCACATTCACCGCGTTCGAAATACAGCTTTAAAGCTTGGAAAAAAAGAACAAGCCGATCTATTTATTGTGGAACTTGCGGCCCTGCTTCACGACATCGCTGATCATAAATTCCATGGCGGGGATGATGAAATTGGTCCTGCTACTGCCCGAAATTGGCTGGAAAGTTTGAAG
>JAVLBT010000055.1:0-17539 GCA_031580945.1 Gracilimonas sp. | reverse complement strand
GAAATAGCAGAATGAGCTCGGTCATAAACTACCTTACTTCCACGACTTACAGCGCCAGTTTCGAGAAAATAAATTCCAAGTCGTTCCCCTCCGCGTACAATATGGTTCGTTCCAACATTTCTCTTGCGCATTTCCATTAAAGCACATTCCCCAATATCGTTGTTTGGAAGGCGCGTCACGAATTCAACAGGAATGCCATAATTGGCAAGGGAAACGGCCACATTCGATTCACCGCCGCCATAAATGACATCAAAAGAATTAGCTTGTGAAAATCTCAAAAATCCAGGAGGAGATAATCGTAACATGATCTCTCCAAATGTGACTACTTTACTCATAATAATTTTTAGGTTAGGTATTGATTTGTTCCGGTTCAATGTTGTCATCCTGATGTTCCTTTACTTGTTTAAGTGAAGAACTGCGAATAATAAGTTCAGGATTTAAAACGGTTTTAGTAGGGGTATGATCTTTACTTTTATCTTTAAGCCGGTCTAAGAATAAGTTGGCTGTAAATTGCCCCATTTTCTTACTGTGCTGATCAACTGAGGTTAATCCCGGGTCTATCAGCGCGGTAAATGACTCATTACTAAATCCAACAATTGCAATATCTTGGGGAATATTAATATCATTCTTTTTGAAAATTTCCATGGCTCCCATTGCGGCATAATCGCTAGCGGAGAAAATGGCATCAGGGAGTACATCCCCCTGCAAAATTTCTTCTGCTAATCGTCTCCCGCTTTCCAGCTTCAGGTCGCTGTGAATGATCAAATCTTCTTCTACCGAGAGATGACTTCGTTTCATGGCTTCCTCATAACCCCGGCGGCGATCCCGATAAATGCTCACGTTTTCTGGCCCGCCAAAATGGACAATACGTTCACAACCTTGTTCAATAAGGTGTTCTGTAGCTTTGTAAGCACCGAGGTAATCATCAATCACAACGGCATCTACTTCAAAAGCATCCTGCATGCGGTCAAATAAGATGAGAGGAATATCCCTTTTTAGAATATCTTCGTAATGAGTAAAATCAGTGGTTTCCTTTGCATAAGATGCAAAGATGCCATCTACTTGTGCTTCCAATAACGCCTTTATATTTGATTTTTCCTTTTCCAGGGAATCATTTGACTGACAAATGATGACGTTATAATTCGTATTGTTCAGTACATCTTCTACACCTCTTACAACTGAAGCAAAAAAATTACGGTCGATCGTAGGAATTATAACACCGATCAAATTGCTTTTTCCACGTCGCAGGGCAGCCGCAATACTATTGGGCTGATAGTTCATTTCTTTGGCGGTCTTGATCACCAACTCTTTGGTGGCATCACTTATACGGGGATGGTCTTTAAGGGCGCGAGAGACCGTAGAAGCTGTGATATCTAACTTCTTAGCAATGTCATGTATAGTTGTTCTCTTATTGCTACTCATGCTTTTTATCCGTCAAAAACTACTGAATACGTACCGGGTTGGAAATTTTCTGTGTCTCTTTTTTCATGAAAGAATCAAAAAAGGCTGCATCTGCAAAATTTGGGTCACTTAGTTCCCAACCGGCAAATACGTGATAGGAAAAACTTTTTTCTTGCTCTAATTCTATGAGATTCAAAAATGTGTTCGTGATTCCGGGTCCTTCATCCGCGGTGGTTGTGTTGCCAATATAGTTTTCATCCGGAAATATTAGCCCCATCCCTAAGTACCAACCGTCATCATAGGTCTGTTTGTCATGTGTGTAGAATACGGTATGATCTTCAGTGACCTCATTCAAAGTGACAGGGGGTTCATCATTATGAATATTGACCAAACCGATCGCAACCGTATCGGTTGTGGCCATACTTGTCAGGCTGACATCATTGGTGTAACCGTACTTTCCAGCCCATATAGTAACGGTATTTTCAAGATCATACATATTGCCTTCAGGGGTTACCCAACCTTCATATTGCAGTTTAAAAATCGAACGTACAGGTCCTTCAGTGATCAATGTATACCGCGTGTTTTGCACGTTATTCTCTTCAGCATCCATTCGGACGCCCAATCGTACAGCCTCTCCATTTTCAATGATGCCGATGCCACCTATACCTAATGAATTTCCAACCGCCAGGATATCACGTCCCCAGGGCAACATAACATGGTAATTATCTTCTAAAGTGCCATCAGCGGCAATTCCAACCGTATCGAGGGCCATTTCTGACATTTTTTTTCCATATAAATCCCGTCCGTTTCTACCATCAATATATTGGCGAAACCCGACCTTGTCATTTTCCCATGCCGGGCCATCCATTTGAAAACGGGTGAAGAGAGGAACCGGCAACTCATCCCCGGAAATTGAAAGTTCTTCAACCGCGGAAACGACACCATCATCTAAAACACCAAACCGGACGTTCGTTCTGATATCAAATTCTGGAAACTCAGCCCGATCCACAAATACTATCGAAACCTCTTTAGAGGAATTGGCTTGAATCGGAAGCGTAAATGCGATCTCATCCCAGGTGCCATCGCCATCAAGATCATCTAACTGAGAGGGTAATGATTTCCCGTTAGCTTTAGGTAAGGGCATTTTTTCTTCAATTAGAGGAATTTCACCGGTTTTTTCGATGACCATTTCCCGGGTTAAAATCACGGGTTCATCCTCACGGTCAATTTCAGAATTATTAGTGATCGTGAAATTTGCTTCTCCTGAAGAACAACCCAGGAAAGCGATGCCAAATAACAAAATTCCGATGATGGTAAGTGAGAATAATCGCATAAGTATAATTTATTCGTTAGCAGGTTTACCAATAGTAGCTAAAATGCCACCATCCACATATACAATTTGACCGTTTACAAAATCGCTGGCTTTGGATGAGAGAAAGACGGCCGTTCCGGCAAGATCTTCTGGGTCACCCCATCTTCCGGCTGGAGTACGTTGGATAATAAATTCATTAAATGGATGTCCATCAACGCGTATGGGTTCAGTTTGTGAAGTGGCAAAATATCCAGGCCCAATTCCGTTAGCCTGAATTCCGTGTTTAGCCCACTCCGTAGCCATGTTTTGGGTCAGCATTTTGAGTCCGCCTTTGGCCGCAGCGTAAGCGCCAACCGTATCGCGGCCCAATTCTGTCATCATGGAACAAATATTGATGATCTTGCCTTCTCCACGAGGAATCATGCGTTTTACCACATGCTTAGCCATGATGAAAGGACCAACCAGGTCCACATCAACCACCTTGCGGTAATCTTCCACATCCATATCTTGTAGAGGAACCCGTTTGATGATCCCGGCATTGTTAACAAGGATATCAATTGGTCCGATTTCATCTTCAATTTTTTCAATGTGTTCGATGACGGCTTCTTCATTCGTTACATCAAAGATGAAGCCGGTAACTTTGTAGCCCTCATCTCTATACTCTTTTAAGGCCCGCTCCATTTTATCAGGAGTAGTACCGTTGATGATGAGCTCAGCCCCGGCATCGCCAAGGCCTTTCGCCATTGCCATTCCAAGACCATGTGTGGCCCCTGTTACAAAAGCTCGTTTTCCGCTTAAATCAAATAGTGAACTCATTAGTGAAATTATTTAAAAGTGATAATTATGCAGAAATACTGATGCTATCGCAGATCTTTGATCTCAACGTGATCCATATCGCCATAATCCAGATTTTCACCATTCATGGCCCAGATAAAAGTGTAATTACTTGTTCCAGAACCGCAGTGAATAGACCATGGGGGAGAAAGCACCGCTTGATTGTTTTCCATCCAGATGTGGCGAGTGTTATCCGGTTCTCCCATAAAGTGACAAACGGCTTGTTCTTCAGGAACTTCAAAATAGAAGTACGCTTCCATTCGGCGATTGTGCACATGGGCCGGCATGGTATTCCAAACGCTTCCGGTTTCGAGTTGAGTCATGCCCATTTGCAACTGACAGGTATCTACAATGCTGTTTACAATAAGTTTACGAATCACACGATGGTTCGCGGTTTCTAGCGATCCAAGTTCTACGATTTCGGCTTGATCCTGAGAAACTTTCTTAGTTGGATATGCTTTATGAGCCGGAGCGGAGTTAAAATAAAACAAAGGCTGTTTACCATCTTTTTGGTGAAAGCTAACTTCTTCCTCACCACGACCAATATAGATGGCTTCCTTAAAATCAATTTCATATTCGGTGTCGCCAACTTTTACGATTCCAGGTTCGCCTACATTAATGACCCCAAGTTCACGCCGTTCTAAAAAGAAATTCGCTTTAAGTGGATCAATAGTTTCCAATTTAAGAGGAGAGGAACTTGGTTTAGCACCACCAACAATTTGTCGGCCATAAAACGAATACACCATATTGATCTCACCATCTTCAAACAGATTTTCAATGAGGAAATCATCGCGTAATCGATCGGTTCCATAACTCTTTACGTCTTCAGGATTAGTTGCGTATCGAACAGTGTAATTAACTGACATAGTTGGTTGACTTTTAGATTTGATGTAATCGATTGCACTAAATATATAAAAAATTTACTCATTTGCCAGATTTTTTGAAAAACGGTTTCAGTTATTTAAACTCAGGTGAAGCGATAAGCTGAATAATCATGATTTTATGTTGGATATAGAAAATTCGTTTTAAATAATTTCTTGCGCAACCGATTGTTCTTGCGTAATATTGAAAACATCAAAAAATGAACAAATAGGAAATATAAAATGGAAATCGAACATGTAGCCTTTAACGTTTCAAATCCACTTGAAATGACCGATTGGTACGTAAAAAATTTAGGATTTAAGATTGTGCGACAAGATGAGAAAACACCCTTTACAACCTTTATGGCCGATAAAAAGGGGGTAATGGTAGAGGTTTATACAAATCCCGCTGACGATGTGCCCGACTATAAACGGATGAATCCACTGGTACTGCACCTGGCATTTAAAGTTGAAGAGCCGGATCAGGAAAAACAAAGATTGCTGGAAGCTGGTGCAAAAGCCGTAAATGATGAAAGTTTACCAGATGGTTCGCGCATCATCATGCTCAGAGATCCCTGGGGACTCTCTATTCAACTTTGTAAGCGAGCCTGAAAAATCTGTTCATAGGCTTTAATTGATTAAGTAATCGGTTAAATAATTCCTTGCTTCCTTTTTTTTAATCCTGTTAATTGGGATGGTGCTAATGATTGTGCGTTAAACTAATAATGTTGGATTCTAAACATGAGCTTTAAACTGAAGCAAACCAGAGTAGAATTTGATACTGGTTCAGGCAAAACTAATGTTCGAATACATGTGCATCCGGAAACAGGTTTGCTTTATCACGGTTGGGATCAAAGTAAAACACAGCTGGGCTGATTTGGAAACGGGATTTTCCCCACATATTGGAGGCGAGCTATCGGTTGGTACGCAATGGCTATGGTAGATATCCTGGACTATTTTTTCCGAAGGATCATCCCCAACACGACGACTTGGTGATTATTTTTGAAAAACTGGTGGAAGCACTTGTTGATTGTCAGGATTAGGAATACTCTAAATTGATGCGGAATACAACAACTTTGGACCAGGTTTTAGACCTTGGGAAAGAGTGGAATGGAGTCACCAGGTGAGTAGTAATGATGCTGAGGTGTATGTAAAGGAAGCCATCTTAGGAGGATGGGAGCCAGACAACAAGTAATCCATAAGTTAAAAATGAAAGAACGATGAATATTGAGCAAGTAGATAAAGAATCGGTAGCAAGAGTCAAAGACTTTGTTGAAAAATCAGATGGATATAGTTTGTATGAACAATCAGTACATAGCGATGGCGCAAATATCTTGGCTATTGTCAGAAATGGTATTAATAAATATTTATGGATTATTGGTGGGGAAGAGACTGAGTTTGAAGGACAAACAGTTAAGGCTGGATCTGAAACGATATTGCAGTGCCAACTTGATCATCAAAATGCTAAAATCCTTCGATCAAAGTTTGATTTTACCAATGCTACATTGATTGGGAAAACCAATTCCTATGGTTTTGGAGACCGATTGGGTAATGCTGGTCCTGCACATTTAAGAGCCGTAAAAGGAACAGGATTCAAGCCGGTTTTAGCCCAGCAATCTATTCGGGAATTGGAACGAACTAAACGTACTGCCGAAGAAGTGATGGATGCTGCATCCTGGTCAGTTTTTCAGGAAGGCTATCACGATGGATTTGGAGCCGATGCCGATCATCTGAAAACCACCAAAGATATAGACCGCATGGTGCAAGCCGGTTACACTATGTTCACCATCGACCCCAGTGATTTTGTGGTTAATAAGGTGAAAAATATGGGGAGAGATGATCTTGAATTAGAATTCAATAAACTTCCCTGGAAAGACTTAAAGGATGAGCCGGACACTTTTTTGGAACGCATGCTTGATTCCAAAACCGAACTAAGGACGGGCCATTTTATCACCCCAACGAAAGATGAAATTCTGGAAGGAATGGTTAAATATGGGCGTGTGATCTATCATACCAAAATGATGGCTGACTATATCGAAAGTTCCTACCCCGATCACCCGGCTGAATTGGAAGTCTCCGTGGATGAAACCGATGCCCCAACCACACTCTTTGAGCATTTTCTGGTAGCTAAGGAGTTAAATCGACTTGGAGTAGAATTAGTAAGCCTCGCCCCCAGGTTTTGTGGAGATTTTGAAAAGGGGATTGATTTTAAAGGTGATTTAGATCAATTCAGGGAAGAATATATCGAACATTTGGCTATCGCTGATTTGTTTGGAGGCTATAAATTAAGTGTGCATTCGGGAAGCGATAAATTTTCTGTTTATGAAGTGGTGGGCTCTTTAAAGTTGGGAGCTGTACATGTTAAAACTGCTGGAACCAGTTATTTGGAAGCGTTGCGAACCATAGCTGAGTGCGCCCCCGGTTTTTTCAGGGAAATTATGACCTTCTCTCTCAAGAGATTTAACGAAGACAAGAAAACGTACCACATCTCCGCCAATCTGGATGAAATTAGAAACCCGGAAGAAGTCCCGGAAGAGGAGCTGGTAAATTTCCTGGACGACGATAATGCGCGCCAGGTACTGCATGTTGCTTACGGTTCGGTGTTAGCTGGAGAACCGCCGGAAGCAAAGAACTTTAAAAAACGGTTAATGACAAAGCTCGAAGAAAACGAAGAATTGCATTACCAAAACCTTGAAAAACATTTCGATAAGCACTTAAGCCCTTTTAGTTAATTGTAAAAAAATAATTAGACTTAAAAATTTGTATAACGGATCAAATTAGAGTTGACTACAACATTTAGTCAATTGGTAGAGTCACTAAAATCAAGCAAAATAATGATAACACATTGGAAGCGCTTTTGAACTTTCATGTTTAAGTAAGAAAACTCAATAGATGTTATGATCAGTAATTGGAGTCAATAAAAAGTACCCAAGCCTAATTACAGCTTTGCAAAAGTAAAGGGATGGGCGACGATATTCGTATTGATAACAGGAATAGTGCTTTTACCAAAGGAAGGCCATTCTCAAGAGCAGGAAAGTTCGCCAGTTGACTAAACTGTGTTGAAAATGTTTGGTGAAATTGAATGAGACCTTGGGGTCATTACACCATTCTCAGAAAAAAATGGATTTAACAATTTCATCAATTTTGGTGAATATTCTGTAGAGGAAGCATTAAAGCGAATGGCCGGTGTTCAGGTTTCAAGTGTGTCGAGCACCTTTACCCCAGTCGCGACGAGAGAGAGGAACTTTGGTTGCAGACGCTCTTGGAGGAGCACCATGCTCTTCGAACCACTCCCACCAGTGGTCGCCCTGCGCATTCAGAACTCCTTTTCCGGTTATGGATACATTATTCACTTTGTAGGCATAAATCATGGGCGAGTAGTTGTAGGCTTCAACTCCCTCATGTCGTTGACGAACAACGGGAAGGTAATCTTCTTTATCCGTACTGAAAACAATTTCAGCGCCTTCTGCCAAATGCAAATTCATGTTACTTTTCAGGTGAATAGGTCCCGTCAACCATTTGCCTTCAGGAATCAAAACTCGACCGCCGCCTGCACTTGCAGCTGTTTCTATAGCTTTGTGGATGGCATCGGTATTCTTGAAGTCACTTTCTTCACTCATTAGTTTCGCGCCATAATCCCGGATGTCAAAGGTTCGATCCGGAATGTTTGGTCGCTGGAGTTCTGCCATCTCGAAAGGTGGATTAAGAGGTGCAATGTCTTCGGTTTTATCAGCAACCTGAGCAGTGATATTAGTAGTTCCAAAAATTAACATCAGCATCGGCAAAAGCATGCAGGATCTACTGAATTTCTTAAATAAGGAAAGAGAAAAAATTTTCATCTTTGAGTTTTTCATGAATAATGGGTTTATGATGTTATTCTACTGGCTGATATTTTGGAGTGAATTCTATGCAAAAGTACGTAAAAACAGCTTTAAACAAGTTTATAAGAACTTCATTGCAAAATGAAACCAATTGTAAGTTACCGGTTAAATCATATATATTAAAAAGCGCTTTTGCAACCGAAGGACATTATAATTCGGTAGTAAATTTTCGAGTAACCTTGTAGAATAAATATTGGAGTAGAATTTACTTTGCGCTTATTAAATCAACTTTCCTTTTTACGAATTAGTTTACTTTTAAGTGTGCTTACTTTGGGAGCGGTATTTCCTTTGGCGGCTCAAGGAGATCAAGAAAATCCAAAAGAGCAATCCAAATATTTGGAGGCGGTTCTAACTTTTGCGGATAATGTTCTTCAGGAAGGACGGGATAGCTACGGAAAAACTCAGTCTCCATTATTTGTAGATGGAATCCATGCGACTACAAAAAAAACCGGTGACTTGGAAACATGAAGACGGGGAATGGATCATATCTAATTTTGGCAGTCAGCAGAATCTAATGCGGACTTTGGTTGGGCTTTCTTCACTTACATCAGATCAATCCTACAAAGAAGCAGCTACAAAAGCCGTTCAGTATATGTTTAACCACCATGCTGATGAAGCCGGTTTGTTGTATTGGGGTGGACATCAATTTGTAGATTTGTATACGATGGAAAATCAGTTTAAAGGCCGTCCGCATGAGCTTAAAAATAATTTTCCATTCTATGAATTCATGTGGGAAGTGGATTCAGTAAGTACCCGCAAAATGCTGCGAGCCATGTGGAATGCTCATATCCTTAATTGGGATAAACTCGACTTAAATCGCCATGGCGAGTATGATTCAGAAATGGGAAAACTTTGGAGCCACGATTTTCATCAACCCAAACCATTTTTTGAAAGTGAGGGACTTACCTTTATCAATGCGGGTACTGATATGATTCAGTCTGCACTGGCCTTATATCATTTAGGAAATGAAGAGGGAGCCAGAACCTGGGGCATTCGTTTGTACGAGCAGTATGTGAGAGCAAGACATCCCGAAACCAATCTTGGAGTGTATCAATATAGTCGACCCAAAAAAGACAAAGATCCACCAGCCGAAGGACCTCTGATTGGTGAACTTACTTTTCAAGCTATGGAGATCGTGCCAAGAATCAGTTTGGCGAGAAGTATGGTGAAGTTGCTTTGGAAGGAAATGTACTCTGGGGAGGACGTATGGAAACTTTATATGGCAAAAGTCCCGTCATGATTTTACATCTTGCAGAACAGCTGGAGGGCACTGAGGCCGGAGAGAAATTACTCGATTGGGTGCTTTCCGGATTGAAGGCTTATTCAGAAAATGCAAATGTACCCGAAAAAAATCATTATAAACCCATGTGGGCCGATGGTACGGATATTTCAGGACAGGTGATGCCTCGCACTGGATATTACGGTGAAAAAGGAACGCCTTTCAAACCATTGAAACCTAATGGCGATATGATGCTTGCGTTAGCAAAGGCGGTTCGGCTTTCGGATGGAGATGAAGTTCTCTGGAATACATTTCGACATCAGTTTAAAGGGATAAATTTTGGAGATCCTGGTGAAAAGTTGGTAAGCGAACCGGATTTAAATCTTGAAACAGCAAATGCAGATCCAAAAATGCTGGTGATGGTTTTAGAAATTTATAAGGCAACCCAACATCCACAATTTCTGAAGCTGGCTGAACGAATAGGAGACAACATCCTGGAAGATAAATTTCATGAGGGCTATTTTCGTCCAACCGTTAAGCATAAATACATTAAGTTTGATTCGCCTGAGCCACTTGCACTATTGATGCTCGAAGAAGCACGTCAGGGAGTTTTGGTAACGTACCTCCATATTTGACCGGTTATGCTCAACCGATGGTGATCCAAGCGTAGATGGACGTCCTTCAGATGAAACATACTATGAGGAAAAATTTGATTAGAAATTAGTGATGAATGAAAGTAAGAAGCTCTTTTAATTATTTGCTTGGTTTTGTACATTCGAAAACTTAACCGATTAACTTTTATTCGACTAAATTCAAATTATGGACTACTTAAAAAAATTATTTTCATTGGAAGAAAAGGTCGCGATAATCATTGGTGGGAGCGGAGCGTTGGGAGGAGAAATGTCCTTTGCACTTTCTCAAGCAGGTGCTAAAACAGCTGTTTTTTATAGCGGAAATAAGGAGGGTGCTCAAGAACAAGTATCCCGAATAGAAAAAGCCGGTGGGAACGCAATGATCGCACAGGCAGATGCTAAAGATGAAGAATCCTTAAAAACCGCCATTCATAGCGTAAAAGAAAAGTGGGGACGTGTCGATATTTTGGTGAATGCCCCTGGAATTAATTCTACAACGCCCATAATGGAAATAACGGAAGAGGAATGGAACAGGATCCTCGATATCAATCTGAAGGGCGTATTTTTAGCCAGCCGAATTGTAGCCGATATTATGATTGAACAGGGTGATGGAGGGAGTATTATAAATATTTCTTCGGCATCGTCGGAAATTCCACTTTCCAAAGTATTTACATACAGTATTTCCAAAGCAGGGATGAATAACATGACCCGGTTTATGGCTCGTGAATGGGCCCCAAATGATATCAGGGTGAACGCAATTATTCCAGGCTTTTTCCCAGCAGAACAAAATCGAAAAATATTAACGGAAGAACGTACGAATCAAATTTTTAACCATACGCCTATGAACCGATTTGGCGATCCCGATGAACTGTCTGGGGCGGTGGTTTGGCTGGCTTCAAAAAAAGCATCTTCTTTTGTTACCGGATCTATGGTAACTGTGGATGGAGGCTTTACCGCTACAACTATCTAAGTTGAAATGGTTTAGCAAATAGTACTGTTGGAACATTAGATTTAAATCCTCAATCATATAAAGCAAAAAAACGGAGAACGAAAGCACTTACAAATGAAAAAACCTTTTATATACGAAGATTTCCTACTGCAATCTGAATCGGCTAAACGGCTCTATCACAAATATTCCGAGAATGAGCCCATCATTGATTACCATTGCCATTTGCCACCACAGGAAATAGCTGAGGATAAAAATTTCAAAAATATTACCAATATCTGGCTGGATGGAGATCACTACAAGTGGCGGGCAATGCGCGCTTGCGGTGTGGATGAAAAATTCATTACCGGCTCGGCCTCCGACAAAGAAAAATTTATGGCTTGGGCTGTAACAGTTCCCAAAACACTGAAAAATCCATTATATCACTGGACTCACATGGAGCTTAAAAGCCCATTTGGAATTACAGAACAACTGTTAGATGGAGAATCGGCGGAAAAGATTTGGGATAAGTGCAATGAGATGCTGCAATCTCCGGAATTTTCAACCCGTGGATTGTTGAAGCGCAATAATGTGAAGGTAGTGGGAACCACCGACGATCCAACGGATAAGTTAAAGCATCACCAAAAATTTAATGCTGAAGATGAAGATGCATTTATTGTAGTTCCAACTTTTCGTCCCGACCGAGGCATGGAAATTGAAAATGGAAATGAATGGCAGAATTGGGTTGAGAAATTAGCAGAAGTCTCAGGTGTGGAAATTGCCTCTTATGATGACTTCCTTTCGGCTCTGAAACAGCGCCATGATTTTTTCGATGAAATGGGATGTCGCGCTTCTGACCATGGAACAGATAAACCATATGCTGATGATTTCACTTCCAAAGAGATTGAAGACATTTTCAAAAAAGGCTTAGCCGGAAAGGCGGTGACAGAGGAAGAAGTCAACAAATTTAAATCCGCGTTTTTATATCACTGCGGGGTGATGGATGCCGAAAAAGGCTGGGTTTATCAGTTTCACGTTGGTGCCATTCGTAACAACAATACCCGAAAATTACGGGAGTTGGGCCGAGATACGGGTTACGATTCAATCGGTGATTTTGATATGGCTGTGTCGTTGTCCAAAATGTTAAATCGGTTGGACACTGAAGACAATCTCCCCAGAGTAATTTTATACAACAGTAATCCACGAGATAATGAGTTGTTCTCGACAATGATCGGAAACTTTCAGGATGGAACAGTGGCTGGAAAATTACAGCATGGTCCGCCATGGTGGTTCCTGGATCAAAAAGAAGGCATTGAAGAGCACATTGTATCACTTTCAAATATGGGTGTTCTCAGTGAATTTATAGGAATGACAACTGATTCAAGAAGTTTCCTTTCCTTCCCGCGTCACGAATATTATCGACGCGTACTTTGTAACGCACTGGGTGAGGATATAGAGCAAGGAATTATTCCAAACGACATGGACCTGGTTGGCGGAATGGTGAAAGAAATCAGTTTTGGGAATGCTAAGAGGTTTTTTGGGTTTAAGATATAGTAGCTACTGATATTTAACGTGGCCCCGCTCTATGATTAGAGTGGGTCAACGTTATAGTTGATTCTTATTATTTAAATAAGTTTATTTAATTCATTTCATGAAGTAATAACAGCCATTTAATAAAGGTAATATGAAAAATGTGACATTACAGGATATAGCCGATGAATTAGATCTGACGAAAGTCAGTATTTCAAAGGCACTTCGGGATCATTCTGATATTTCGGTTAGTACGCGAAAAAAGGTAAAAGAAATGGCCAAAAAAATGGGGTATAGGCCAAATCTTGTTGCACGTTCTCTAACCTCATCAAAATCAAAAACGATTGGGGTTATTATTCCCAAAATTGCCCACTTTTTCTTTGCTACAGTGGTTGAAGCTATTTATAAAACGGCTTTTGAACGCGGTTATGAAGTGATTATTGGAGTCTCTTTGGAGGATGAGGAATTGGAAAAACATCATCTCGAAACTATGATGGGAATGCGTGTTGAAGGTTTGCTGGTATCTATTACAGAGGAAACTAAGGATGTTGAACGATTTCAAGCGCTGAAGGATATGGGAACTAGCCTGGTATTTTTTGATCGTGGGTTTAGAAATTCCGGATTTAGCTACATTAAAGCCGATGACGAGGAAAGTGCTCGTCTTGGAGTTGCTCATTTGATTGAACAAGGACATACAGAAATTGCCCATTTAGCTGGATACGAGTATGTTGAAATCGGTCAAAAACGTAGATTAGGTTACGAAAAAGCAATGCAGGATGCAGGGCTTCAGGTCAACGAGCAGGCTATTGTGGAAGGCGGTTTCAGTGAATCTGCCGGCTATGAAAGTTTTCAAAAATTATTGGATAATTACGGAGTACCAAAGTCTATGTTTGCAGTAACATATCCTGTCGGACTCGGATCCTTACAATGCATGAAGGACAATGATATTGATCCTAAAACAGTTGATATTCTGACCTTTGGTAAAAGTGATTTTAATGATTATTTAACCTATCCTTTTATATGTATCGATCAGCCAACGACTTCTCTTGGTAAAAAGGCGGTAGAGCAATTACTATCACAGATTGAAAATGAGGAGCAAACCTCTCCGGTTTTAACAGAAATTGCTGCTGAGATTCCATCAAAGTGAGGCATAAATGTCTTTTAAAAAGATAAGATCGGGGACGGAATGGGAAGAAAAAGTGGGATACTCACGGGCAGTTTTAGCAGGCAATCACATTTTTGTTTCGGGGACGACTGCTGTTGGCGAAGATGGGGAAGTGGTTGGAGAAAATGATGTCTATCTTCAAACCAAACAGTGTATTTTGATTATAGAAAAGGCGCTGAAAGAAGCAGGTGCAAAACTGGGAAATGTGGTTCGAACTCGTACTTTCATTACAGATATTGACCAATGGGAGGCATTTGGAAAAGCCCATCAGGAGTTTTTTGGAGATATAAAACCGGCGGCCACTTTGGTTGAAGTCTCAAAACTCATCCACCCTGAGTTGATGGTGGAAATGGAAGTGGATGCCGTTGTAGAATAGTACGTCTTATACCTTGAAACTAACACCTTAGACCTATTTAAAACCACACCATAAGATTGAAAGAGGGTTGAATTCCGAGATCATATACATCAACGGCCTGAGATGAAAGACGTTGTCTATTTTCAGGTTCGGAAGTATCGATCACTAAATTTAATTCTCGATACCAAGTATTATTTCTGTTGGCCAGATTAAATATCGATGCATTAAGTTTCAAAACGGTATTCTTAATGTTTAAGCGGTATTCAATTCCAGCGTCAATTCTTTGATAGTCACTTAATCGCTCTTGAGATTCAACTTGCAGAAAATGGAGTCGATTTGGAGCCCCAGAAGATGCTGTAAAACTAGTAAACAGAGTCAGGTCGGCCAGGGGGCGAAATTCAACTGTTGTATTAAAGCTATGGGTTCGATCCCAATCTGCATAAAATTCGTCTCCATTGAGGAGGTTTGAGTTCTGAAACGTGGTCTCAGATAAAGTATATGAATTTGTAATGGTCAACATCTGAAACCAATTCTTTAGAAGAAACTCCAAACCTTTTGCCGTTCCGTCATTATCAAAAAACCAAGGTGGGGCATCAAAGCTATTGGTTAGCGTTTGGGCATTGATGTCAAAGAGTCGGGCATTATCCAGCGATTTATAATAGCCTTCTACCTGAAATAGTGTGTTTTGTTTAAACCTGAAATACACACCTGCTGTAAAATAATTGGAAATGGTAGGAGGTTGTTCATCTGAGCTAATAATCCACACATCGGGACTACTTACATTGTAGAACGAAAGTCGGTGTGTAAACTGGAAGTTTCGGCTATACCCAATTCCAAAAGAAACATCCTGCTCATTGAAAAACTTTAGTTTTATTCGGGGTGAATATTTCAGATAATCGCCATTGGTGTAGTAATGCACGCGTGAACCAAGATGGATGTTTATTATTTCCAGAGAAGTGTAATCGAGTTGGGCATATAAGTCAAAAAGACCGGATTTAAAAGAAGCCAGAAATCCCGGCCGATCAAAAGATTCCTCAAAATATTCTCCCATAAAATATTGATAGGACGTCCCGAAGGTCCATTGTGAATTTGGGAGCACTAAATCGAAGGACTGATCCATTTTGATTTCATTAAAAATGCTTTCATTCCTTAGCGGATAAGTAAACACTTCGATACGCCCTCCATTCTGCTCCACACGATTATAGACAAAGTCATCTTTGCTGAATTCTGAATTATAAATGCTGATGGCGGCTAAGGAACTGCTGTATAACTGACCGGATATTGGTGATTTATAAGACAAACTGGAACTGAAATTGCCCCATTGATTCAGGGTCTGTACTTCTTCTCGAGCAAAACGTTGTGCGGTGGTATTTGGGTTGAACCGACGAACCAAGCGTTCAGCATCCTGAGAAACATCATCAGCGCCATAATAAGCTCCGGCAATTAGGCGACTTCCGTTCTCGAACTCGAAATACAGCTTGCTATGTAGGTCGTAAAAAGAGGCATCATAATCACCAGGAAAGACCAGTCTCGATTCCAGGTTTTGAACATCGTCACCGGAGAGGTCGTTGGGCCGATCAATATTCAGTCCATAAGCAATGAGCGCATCATTTTGGAACCAATTCAGGGTATTCATATAAGAACTTCTCCCCGATAACAACCAACTGCTTTTCCCTGAAATAATTGGTCCCTCAACAGTAGCATTGAAAGCCGTATTACTCATTCCAGCTGAACCACCGAAATTATTGAGTGAACCTGTTTTAGTAAGCAGGGAAATTGTGCCACCGGGTGAGGATGAAAACTGAGCAGGAGTCACATCATAAAAAAAACCGGATGTTTTGAGCGCATTTGGATTGAAGCTATCTAAAAGTCCAAATAGGTGGCTTTGGTTATAAATGGTGATTCCATCGAGCAGGATATTTGTGGCATCGGCCGAACTCCCGCGAACGTTAATGCCATTGTTAAGCGCAGATTGATTAGCCACCGATGGCAGCGACTGTAGGGCTTTGGTCGTATTATTTTCACCAAGAGGATTCAAAACGCCGGTATTCACAAAATTCCTGTAGAGGCTGTCGGACCCGGTGGGATAGGTGAATCCGGTGACCACGAATTCATTTGCTTGAACAGCAGTTGGTATGAGCCGGAATGTGAGGTCTTCAAAATTAGTGTTTTCGGAGAGATTCAGGGAAATCTGACTGGTTTTATATCCGAGGTACGAGCAGTGCAATGTGATATTTCCTCCCGCATAAGATTCATTTATACTGAATACACCAGATGCATTTGCAGCTACACCGTTTTTACTATCGTTTTTCTCCCAAAAAATTGTTGCAAAAGGAAGACGTTCGCCGGTTTCGGCATCTACAACCTGACCTGAAACTGAAAACTGCAGACTGGATGATGCCGTTTGTTTATAAAGCACAATTTGCTTTCGGGAAGTATCGACTTCAACGGAAATTTGGAATGGAGCAAGAGTTGATTTCAGTGAATCTAAAATATCGGAAGAACGAGCTGCAAAGCTTAAGCTGATATTTGCCAGCTGCGATTCCCGGTATAAAAAACGATATCCGTCTTTTTTCTCTATAGTGTCTATAATTTCAAGCACCGGTGTGTTTTCAAACTGGTATTGTCCAAGACAAAGGTGGGGTGTTCCGATCCCAAAAATCAATCCAAAAAATATAATGAGCGGTGTTTTAATCATCATTCATTTGCGCTGAAGACATAGGAATTTGGTCCGGTTTGCTCAAATGATCCTCCAAGTACAAGTTCAAGATTACCAAGGACAGAATTCAGGCTATCAAGTTGAACAGAGCCACTCAGGTTTTCCTGGAGAATATTGGGCTGAGCCTGAATGTTGATATTGAAATGGTGCTCAAGTTCTGCAAAGATAATTGCAACGGAATCATTTTGAAAGACCAACTGATTGACGAGCCAGTCGGTATAGATATTTTCGCTAACAGTAGTTACTTCCGGAACTCCTGTTGATTTTTTGATGGATGAAGTTTGTCCTGTCACCAACTCAACCGATTGTTGATTATCCAAGGAAGTATATTCAATACGGCCTTCCTCTAAATAAATGGTCGAAGTTCCACCCCAATCGCTGAGTACAAATCGGGTTCCTAAAACCTGAACTTCTGCCTGATCGGTACTTACGGAAAAAGTGCGATTCGGATTTGTAGTTACCTTGAAATAAGCTTCCCCATCTAATATATAACTGGCTTTCGTTTCCGAAGAACTCACCTCAAATAGTTTAGAATAAGAGCGAAGTGTAACTTCAGAGCCATCGGGTAGCCTAACTATTTCAGTGGAAGCAGAACTCTCGCCAATTAGGTTTGGGGAAGTAAAATCCTGATAGAAAAAGATGCCTGCAAAAGCAGCAATTAGCAGAACGGCTGCTACGGCATACCGGTGGACGGAAGGGAATAAAG
>JAVLBT010000054.1:0-17662 GCA_031580945.1 Gracilimonas sp. | reverse complement strand
GTGATGAAATCAGCTTGTTGGTGATTATAAATTTTGAAACCCATCATATCCTAATATAAAACTTGGCTGCCATGAGGCAGGTCAGAGACTTGTTAGGCAGGTACTTTTAAGTCAGCGCTCGGCTGGCAGTCATTGTGAATAATAAATGTGGTCTCGCTGTAAGACTTAAAAGATCTTTAGAAGGTTTTGTAGTTTCAGCTTTTAATTAATTCCTTAATAATTGCAATCAGTACTTCAGGCTGCTCTAAATGCACCCGGTGACCGGCATCTTTCACAACCTCAAGTTCAGCATCGGGAATTTCCTTTTCCATCTGCCGGTTGATATGCACAAATTTTGAATCCTTTTCCCCTGCAATTAGCTGAACGGGTATTGATAGTCGGTTTAGCTGATCTCTGACGCACGGCATGGTTCCGGTTCCAAATCCCTGTAAACTATTGGCCAGCCAAAATGGGTTTTGATTTTGCTGAATTTCTTCGGTCTGCTTCAGAAGCTCAGGAGCAGTATTTGATGAGGCAAAAAGCGGCATATTTTTCCAATCTTCCAGGAATCCTTCAAAATTTCCTATGATCGCATCAGAGCGACGGGCATCGAGGGATTGGCGGGCTTGTCGTTCGGTTTCGCCTTCTATACCAAAAGTAGCACTTTCGAGAATCAACCCGCGATAAAGATCAGGGCGGTGAAGGGAAAGCTGCAGGGCTAATCGTCCGCCCATGCTGTAACCGTATAGAAACAGGGGAATCGTTAGCTGTTCTGAGATGAGTTTGGTAAGATCGGCAACTTGTTCTTTGGTTGAAAACCGGTAGTGCAGTTCAGCACCCTCAGTTTGTCCATGGCCCAAAAGATCGATGGTAATAGGATTACAAAAGGTTTTCAGGGAAGACAGCAAATGATCGAAGTTTTTTCCGCTTCCCATAAAACCATGGAGAAGCACAAGGTTTGGCAGTGTTTCCTGTTTCTGGTGTACCTGAAAATGGTGAGAAATTCCGCGAACGCGAATGTTCATTGGTCGTTATTGAACTTAAAATTCCAAAGCGCGTGACGTAACTGCATAGACTC
Organism: Gracilimonas sp.; assembly: GCA_031580945.1. Taxonomy (GTDB): domain Bacteria; phylum Bacteroidota; class Rhodothermia; order Balneolales; family Balneolaceae; genus Gracilimonas. Next base: position 16,605 of record JAVLBT010000054.1, on the reverse strand, counting down.
ATCAGCCCCCGTCATACATTCCATGACGGTAACGCCGTTCTTATTAATCAGTTTTTCAAAAGTAGGAATAATTTGTTCCGGTTTCGAAACAAGGGTATGATCAATATTATGTGCACGGCATAAAGCTGCAATTTTTGTACGGTGAGGCGTTTCGAAGTATTTCGTGTATTTTTCCTTTATTTGATGAACCGGCAACATTCGGAATATCGTACCTCCACCGTTATTCAAAATCACAATGACCAATGGCTTTGTAACTTCATCTGCCAATAAAAGGCCATTCGTATCGTGCAGAAACGCAATATCACCGATCATTAGATAACCCGGCTTATTGTTTTCAATGCTAAGTCCAACAGCGGTTGATGTAATTCCATCAATACCTGCGGCTCCACGATTCACATATATTTCATTGCCGTCAAAATTTCCAAAAAGGGACATATCTCGCACTGGAAAAGAGTTTGAGAGCATTGCGAACACATTATTCGGCTGTATTTCGGTTATATTTGAGAATACATATCCATCGGTGATAGGTGAAGAGGGGTATAATTGCTCATCCCGAAAACTGATAAAGGCAGATTCAATTTGATGCCATTTTTCCAGCCATTCCTCTTTTGCAGCTCCTTTGACTTCCGGTACTTTGAGTTCATTCCTTAAAGGAATCTGTTTATGAGAGGAAAGACTCCCATCGGTCCATTGACCCGGATGCATAAAGCTGATCTGCATGGTATCTTCCATTTTATCCAGGTAACTATTCACCGCTTTACTCACGGGTTGCATGCCGAATCTAAGAATGAGATCTGCTTTTAAGTCACTCCAGTTATCACTGTTTCGCAGAAAACCGTCAAAACCCTGAATGGTAAATCGGGAAGATGGAACCTGAGAACCCGGTTCAGCTAAAACAGGGGCATCCAAGGTCTGTGCCAGTGATGTGATAAATTCAAGATTATAAGATGGATTAGTAGGGCCCACAATGATAAGAGGACGCTCGGCAGAAACAATATCCGACCAAAATGTTTCTCCTAATTCTACTGTATTCTTGGTGATCTGATATTTAGGGGAAGGCCTTCTAGATTGCTTCTCGTTCTCAAATTCCACCTTTTTTAAATATTCTTTATCCGGTTCAAATGGCTTAGAAAAAGGGAAGTTTAAATGAGCTACACCGCCTTCTGTAATCGCAATTTGAGTGGCTTGAACGGCTGCGAGTTTAAGTCTTTTAATGCTGCGTTCATGCATATCTGGTTCACCAACTTCATGAAAGAAAACCGGATAATTTCCAAAGATCTTGATCTGGTCAATCGTTTGGGAAGCCCCGAGATCCCGGTAATGAGAAGGCCTGTCAGCACTCAATATGATAATCGGTATCCCGGAATGGGACGCCTCAACTACAGCTGGAAAGTAATTTGCTAACGCAGTTCCCGAAGTACAGACTAAAACCGTGGGTTTGCCTTTTGATTTTGCTAAACCAAGGGCTTGGAAAGCAGCCGACCGTTCATCAATGGCAATATGTTTTTTAAAACCAGAGTGAGCTGAAAAGGCAAGTGTTAACGGGGTAGAGCGAGATCCCGGAGAAATGACAACGTGTTCGTTGCCTTCTTCAAATAAGGCACGAACAAATTCAGTACTCCAGTGAAAAGCAAGGTTTTGAGGTTCATTTTCTAGCATGTTCCAACGCAGTTAGCATTGGGATGAATTTTAAATTTGTTTCATCCCATTCTTTATTAGGATTCGAGTCCTCAACAATACCACATCCTGCGAAAAATCGCACCTCATTATTTTTTATTAATCCACTGCGTATGGCAACTACAAATTCTCCTTGCCCCAAAGCGTTGATCCAGCCGATCGGGCCTGCGTACCAACCACGGTCAAAATGCTCTAATTTGTTGATATATGGCATTGCAGCGTCTCTGGGGTATCCACCCACGGCTGGTGTTGGATGAAGCTTTGACAATACCTCTGTACGGGAAACACCTTCCTTTATTTTTGCATGAACGGGGGTGTAGAGATGTTGAACATTCGAAAGTTTTTTGATACCCGGGGCTTCTGGGTGCTCATAGATATCAGAATAGCGTTGTAGGTTTTCTTCAATCGCATCTAGTACAAAAGCGTGCTCGCTTAGATCTTTTTGGCTGTGTAAAAGCTGATATTCCAAGACAGCATCTTCTGAGGCCGTTTTTCCCCGGGATATGCTTCCGGCTAAACCTTCAGTTAATACTTCCCGGTCATGAAAAGAGGCAAGTCGTTCCGGGGTACTTCCCACAAATGCCGATTCGCCATCATGACTGATGAGGAATGAATAGCAGTCCGGATATTGCTTTCTCAAATAGTTAAGAAGGCGAGTTCCTGATACTGGGTATTTCAGTTTTACATTCAACTCGCGTGCTAACACGATCTTTTTAAAGGCCCCTTGCTTGATCAAATCCGTTGCACTTTCAACCGCGTTGGTCCATTTTTTATATTCGATTGACTCAAGACCGGGTGTTTCTACTTTGGTAGGGTGCGTTTCATTATCATCTATTAAATAAGTACCTGCGTCACATATGGTATTTAGATGATCTAAAGTTGAAATAAAACCATCAATGACATCTGCAATATCAGAGCTTTTAGAGACCTTTTTTGTGATCGTTAAAATAGTACGATCATTCTGTTTCACAAGAATCCACTCAGGCAGGTTAAAAGAGCCTGCACCAAAATTTCGCCATGCTTTACCGATATTATGATCGAAAAAAGAAAATCCACCCAGCAATTGAACAGAGGCATGTGGATGTTTAAGCTTGGTTAAATGATAGACTGTTGAAAGTAGTTCTTTTCCAGCATCAGAAGCTTCTCGAAAGCGTTCTTTTCCAGTAGTTTGTATGCGTTGCAAAGAACCTCCCGCTGCAATAGAGAATCCGGAGGCGGGTTTTTCCCAATAATATTGAAAAGTTGACTCAGTAAATTGTTCCAGAACTGCGAGGGCATCAACTTTTGGAATCTCTATAGAAAATGATAAATATTTGTAGTTATTTGTGCTTTCTGAAACAAATTCCACTGCTTTTGTCAAAGCTAATTCTGAAATTTGTTCCTGAAAACAAGTCTTCACTTTATCATCTAAAACGGGATTCTCTGAATCCATATTGGAGTAAATTTTAATTTTCAATCTAAATTGAAAGTACGGATAATCAGAGCAATGTTAAACTATTTTTAGTTCCTTTTTTCATGTAAAAGGAAATGAGGCTTTATTGGAATTGAATAGGAATGGTGCATAGACGAGAGCAGATGATATAATTTAAGGACATTTATTCTGCATCGTCATTTGTACCACTTGAGTATGGATTATGTATACCATATTCATCGGGATTGTATTCAGCCAGTTTGAAAAAGTGCTCCCAGGCTGCTTCACTTTTGCCATTTTTGTCTACCCAGGTCGGGTGGCTTTGTTTGATTAGTCCCACAACTCTTTTTGCATACATCACGCGTTCATCGGTATCCTCGATTCTGGGTAGTGCGGCAATCATGAGATCTAAGTTAAAGCCACAATCAAAGTCTTTAGGTTTTTGTTGATGTATAAACATGGATTTGAATGAGATTAGATATTGCGACCGAAAATAAGCGTAATTGTGGTGAGTTTAAAATCGAATTTAACCCTTTACGGTTGGATCCGTAAAAATTGGGAAATATGAACGGGGGCTTGCTAAAATTTTTCTTAGTTTTAGGGCACCTATTAACAGACAATAACTATCATATTTCATGTATCACAACTCCATCTTGGATACCGTGGGAAACACCCCGCTTATTAAGTTAAACCATGTCAATGGAAACTCTAAAGGAACTTTGCTCGCTAAAGTTGAATATTTCAATCCCGGTCATAGTATAAAGGACCGTATTGCAATTAAAATGATTGATGATGCGGAAGAGAAGGGATTATTAAAGCCTGGAGGAACCATCATTGAAGGTACATCCGGAAATACGGGGATGGGGCTGGCGCTGGTAGCTGTAAATAGAGGATATAAGTGCATTTTTACCACAACCGATAAGCAAAGTAAAACAAAAGTTGACTTATTGAGAGCTTTGGGAGCAAAGGTTATTGTATGCCCAACCAACGTAGAAGCAGACCATCCTGAAAGCTATTATTCCGTAGCCAAGCGATTAAGTGAAGAGATCGAAAATTCCTATTACCCAAATCAGTATGACAACTATAGTAACTTGTTATCACATTACGAAACAACGGGTCCTGAGATCTGGGAACAGACAGAAGGAAAGGTCACTCATTATGTGGCAGGTATGGGAACGGGAGGAACGATCTCCGGAGCTGGGAAATATCTGAAAGAACAGAATCCTGATATTAAAGTGATCGGTGTAGATAGCTATGGCTCAGTTTATAAAAAATATTTTGAAACGGGTGAATTTGATAAAAGTGAGATCAAACCTTATATGACGGAAGGAATTGGGGAAGATATTATTCCCGGAACTATTGATTTTGATTTTGTAGATGATGTAGTTCAAGTGGGAGACAAAGACTCGGCACTCATTACCCGCCGTTTGGCAAGAGAAGAAGGACTGCTGATTGGCTGGTCATGCGGAGCAGCCGTTAAGGGGGCATTGGATTATATTGAGGAAAATCCTTTAGGAAAGGATGATATTATGGTTATTATAATGCCTGACAGTGGAACCCGTTATATTCATAAAGTTTATAATGATGAATGGATGAAGGAGCAGGGTTTTCTGGAAGAGTAAAACGAGAGCTTAATTTAGATTTACAAGACAAAATATTATGGCGAAAAAAGATCAGACGATGAACCCCGGACAAATGGAAATTGAACTCAAGGAAGATGAGGCAACGGGTACTTACTCCAATTTAGTAATGATCACGCATTCACCATCAGAATTCATCCTGGATTTTATAGCGGTAATGCCAGGTGTTCCCAAAGCGAAAGTTGTCAAAAGAATGATTCTTACACCTGATCATGCCAAAAGACTTGCTGGTGCATTAAATGATAATGTTGCTAAATATGAAAGTGAACATGGCACCATTAATTCCAGCAATAACAATAAAGTGGACATGCATATGTACAGAGGCCCAAAGCCAGAGGCATAATGTATTAAGGTATGTTCTTAGATTAGATCAAAAGCGGCTTTATCGTCGCTTTTTTACTTTTTAGCTTGAAATAGCAGGAACAAGCCCACTAAAAAGAAAAATATATGAGGTAAAGTAGCGGCAATAGCCGGGGAAAGAGTTCCATAATATCCAAATGGTTCAATGATCTTCATAAATGCCAGGTACAGGAAACTAATAGTCAGGCCCGCAGCCAGGTAAGCTCCTTTTCCTCCACGCCGTCTCACACTTGCAAAAGCAAATCCAACTATGGTAACCACTATGATTGAAAATGGATAGACTAAGCGCCCATAGAATTGAACTTGTGGTATCTCAATTCCCCCTGCGCCGCTGCGCTCAATGGAAGCAATATAGTCTACTGCTTGTTCATAGGTAAGTTGGTAAATATCGGAGGTAGACCTAGCTAAATCCCTTGGAAATACGTTTAGTAAAGTATCCTTTTCTCGGAAATCATACTCTTTAAATCCCTTCTCAAAGAATACTTGCTCCTGCACATTTTCGAGCTTCCATGACCGGGTTGAATCGACCCATCGCATACGATTTGCTGTTGTTCTTTTAGTGATCTGCTGATCTTCAAATTCAATGAGACGAATGCGGTAAGCGATCTGTTTATCCTTATCAAAATAATTGACTTGCAGTTTGGTATTTGGAGAGGGCTGCCTGTATATATCACTGCGGTCTATGCTCTCTGATTTATCCTGCAAATACTCTTCCTCAAAAGCTATGCGCTCTGCGTTGGAGGTTGGAATCACAAAAGCGTCTAATAGGCTTATAGAAATTGCACTAATAAGCGCAAAAATAATGTAGGGTATGATCAGCCGGTATAAACTCACACCGGCAGCTTTAAGAGCTGTAATTTCTAAACGGTCGGCTAACTGTCCCGTTAAAAATAAGCAGGCCACAAAGATAGCAACAGGCAGTACCAGGCGTGTCATTTCAGGGATATAGTTGAGATAGTATCTATTGAAGATCTCAGCCATTGTTGCCCCCTGATCGGCAAAATCATCGCTGTTTTCTGAAAAATCTACCATAATAAAGATGAAGATCAGCATCAGCAACACGAAAAGCGTAATGCCTAACATCCTGAGAAATATGTATCGGTCAAATTTCTTAATCACGATCTTGGAATGGATTTGGGATACGAAGGTCAAAAGTAAGGCGAAGAATCAGGAATACACCAGCAAGAAAAAGTACGATATTAAAAGTCCACATTCCCCAAAATGGTGAGATGAATAAACGATCAGCTAATTTCTCGCCTTGTATCAGTGAAACCCAGTAAAAGGTTAGTACTACGGTTGAAATCAGAGCCGCAAACCCAAAATTTCCCTTCTTCGTCATAATCCCAACAGGTGCACCAAATAATATAAAAACCACACACGCGAATGGAATGGATAGTTTTTTATGAATTTCAACGAGATATCTCGAAATTCGTTTTTGTCTCCATTCAATGTTGGATTGTATGGATTGAACCTGACTCTGATATTCTTGCATTTGCCGAATGGATTCATCCATAAGATCTTTTTGAATTGATGCTCTGCTAAATGAATTGGGAACAAGATGTGAACTGACAAGTGCTGAAATTGAATCTTCTTTTTCTGGATAGCTAACCTCAGGTTTGAAATAAGATCGGGTAGCAGCTGTTTCATCTGAGATCACTATAGTATTCTTACTTCCGCTTTGTCTTTGCTGATCCTGTATCTCTCCATAAAGGGAATCTACCACTGCAAACATGGCACGGGAACTCATGGTGCGATCACTTTTATTCCGGTTATTTGGATTAGAACGCATAAATGACAGGTCTGATAGGTCCAAGGTCATAATATGTTTTTCAAAAGTGTTGCGTTCTACATAGCTATCAGTGCGGTTTTCAATTCTGGTGAATTCAAGGCTTTTACCGTTGATCAGATGAAGTGAAAGTGCTTGTTCCCCTTTGCTTTCCAAAACTCCTTTCTCAGCCATAATATAGGCTCGGTTTTTGTTATTAATAGGTTTTTGGAATAAGGTAATGTTAAATAGGCTATCTGTTTCTCCATCAATTTGTTCAACCAGAAAGGTATAACCTGCTATGCCATCATAAAAGGTATTGGGTTTCAGTTCAAAACCAGGTTTTTTGAGCCGTATATCAATAAACAGGGAGCGCGCTTTTTGATTTGCTTCAGGTAACACATTGTTGGAAAACCAGGCTAATCCGACAAAAAGCAGGAGTGAAGTGATTATTACGGGTCGCATGATCTTCATTGGATTTACTCCTGAGGCCCTTAAAGCCGTGAGTTCATTGAGTTCCGAGAATTTACCAAATGCCATAAGCGTAGCTACTAAAACGGCCATGGGTGCAGCAAGAACGACCATATAAGCCAGATTGGTTAGAATAAGTTCTGTGATTATTTGCAGAGGAATATCCTTACCAATCAAGTTATCAATATGGAGAATGAGGAACTGCATGAGCAGCAAGAACATGAGCGTGAAAAAGCAAAATAAAAAAGGATTTACATGCCTTTTCAAAAGATCAATTTGAAGCTTGTTTACAATTTTAGACAAGGCTTGTAGTTTCTTAAGTACTTTTTAATTTTAGCGTACGTAAATAATAGACATTTTTTACCTATCAAATTAACTAATGATCGGTGGATTAAACTTTCAAGATAGTTAAATATATAGTATTATCGACCGCACCATTCATCTACAAATAAATACAAAGAAAAAAAGGAAAGGATCAGCCTATCGCATAACGCTACAGACTTATAACGCAACATCCGAGTTAGTATAAATACAGGTGCATTCTTTTTCTAAATTAGTTTTTTATTTGCCATTTCTATGTTTATTGAATGGCTTGCTGTTGGGAAATATTTCTGCGCAGGATAGCACTGCTGTAGACACTACCCAAACAGTAACAGCAGAGGCAGATTCAATCCCTGAAGGGATGAGGTTTATTTACAAACCACCTTCAGAGCCAGTTAGCAAAATACCTGCGGTTAAACCGGGCAAGCTTTACTACATGCAGCTGAATAAGGAGAAATACCAAACAAAATGGGATTCTTCTGATACATACACGGTTCAGCGAACCATCAGTGATATTGATATCGGGGTTGCTTCGGTTTATAACTTCGAACAATATGCAGAGCTAAAAAAGCGACAGCAACAAAAAGAGATTCAGTATAGCCTGATCCAGGAAGGAAAAGAAGCACGGGCAAATCAACGAGGATTACTTGATTTCAGCCTCGAGATTCCCGGAGGGCAGTCATCTGTTTTTACGACCATTTTTGGTAAACCCGAAGTAAATCTCAGGGTAAACGGGTCCGCAAATATGAATGTTGGAGTCTCCATCCAGAATGTTGATGATCCAACTATTGATCCTGATCTGCAGAGGCGAATTGACCCAACATTCAATCAAAACTTACAACTAAATATACAGGGTACTATTGGGGACAAATTAACCATTGCAACTGATTGGGACACTGAAAGGGCCTTCGATTTCCAGAATCGGCTCAGCATTGTTTATCAGGGCTATGAAGATGAGATCATTAAGCGTATAGAAATGGGCAATGTTTCGATGGAAACAGGAAATTCGCTCATTCGTGGTGGTGCTTCGCTATTTGGGATCAAATCCATTGCTGAATTAGGTCCGCTTAAACTTACTTCTGTAGTTTCTCAACAAAAAGGGGAAAGTGAATCAGAAACTATTACCGGGGGGTCACAGGAAACACCAATTTCTATCCGGCCCGTTGAATATCAGAATAACAGGCATTTTTTCATTGATTTCTATAATCGGCAGGAGTTTGAGGAAAACGTATCAAATCCTCAGAGTGTAGGGCTTGCTTATCAGATCTCAGATATAAAAGTATGGATATCGGAACCTCAGATTAACACAACTGACCCTGAAGCCGTAAGAGCTGCAGCTTTTTCAGATCTTGGCGTGGTTCAGGATGGTAATGGCGGTTATAGATTGCCAAACCCAGATTTTGATAGTATTGATGATAATCTGCTCGATCAAAACAGAGGCAATAATAGCGCATCAGCTGAGCTATTTAACGTATCAGGGAACGATTTCTATAACGGTTATTTTCGCCCCTTGCAGGAGGGAGCTGATTACGTTGTAAACAGAAACCTTGGGTATATTAGTTTGAACCGTAATTTAAGTCCAGGTTCATTTCTTGCGGTTTCATTTGTTCGAAATGGTGTCCCCGGCGAAGGAGTTGATATCGTAGAAGTTGGCGATATTGATGCACAGTCCTCAGGACTAACCTACCTTAAACTGTTGCGACCAGATAATCCAACCCCTGATCAAACCACATGGCCGCTTACGATGCGTAATGTCTACTCTTTAGGAGTTTCAAATCTTACTCCTGACGGATTGGAACTGAGTGTTAAATTTACTCAGGGCAATGTGGATGACACCAATCTGCCGAACCGTAACAATACCCTGTTGCAAGACCTTGGACTTGATCGGACAGATACCCAGGGGAATCTGAATCCTGACAACATCATTGACTTTTCGAGTTACTTGTTTAATCCATCTTCAGGCATAGTTGTATTTCCTTTTCTTGAACCATTTGGAGGCCACATAGCTAATTTGCTGGAAGAAACCGGGGCATCGGATTCTGTAATACAATCACTTTCGTACACAGAGCTGTACAATGAGAAACAGAATACGGCTGATGAGAACAGTAAGAATGATTATTATCAGATTGAAGGAATTGCAAAAGGAGGGGTGTCCGGAAACTTCACCCTTGGTTTTAGTTTGGTAGAAGGTTCCGTTAAAGTATTTGCTAATGGAACGGAGCTTACGGAGGGGGTGGACTACGAGGTTGATTATTCTTTCGGTAGTATAACCATACTTAACGAACAGTACCTGGCAGCAGGACAGGATATTCAGGTAGAATATGAGAATAATCAGTTAAATCAGATCGGACAAAAGAACTTTACGGGAGTTCGTGCTGAATATCAGATCAGTGAAGATATCAGTATTGGCGGGACCTACTTTAAATTAAAAGAGCAACCATTATCTGATAAGATTCGAGTGGAGAACGAATCGATCAACAATACGATCCTTGGAATGGATGCTTCAGCTGATTTTGATACTCCCTGGATCACTCAATTTATTGATAAAGTACCTTTATTACAGACCAAAGCCCCTTCAAATATTAGCTTTAGTGGTGAATTTGCACAGCTCAGACCTGATGTTGCCCAAACCAATGCCGTTAGGGAAGCTATTGACAACGGTGAACTTTTTCCCGACGAAGAAAACGGACTCTCGTTTGTAGATGATTTTGAAGGCACGGAAGTAAGCATAAGCTTAGCAAGTGCTACGCGCTGGGAATTAGCCGCTGCACCTGCTGCTATTCCGGGTTACGCACCCGATGCTCCATTTTTTGAAAATGAAACGAATCCCGTTAATAGTTCACTTGAGTCAAAGATCGTTCGCTCTGACCTGCGAAGTCAATTTTCTTGGTATACCATTCCAAGAAATATATCGAGCCTATTAGGGGGATCACAGCGAACTCCTGAATCAGAAAGGGTACTCACTGAGCGGGTATTTCCCGGACGGGAAACAAATAATGCCCAAGAAGAGGAGCTCACCACACTCGATATATATTACAACCCGAACGCTCGCGGTCCTTATAACTATAATTTTGATCTTAGGAATAAACTGGAAAATGAGCCTGAGAATCAGTGGGGAGGCATGACTGCCACACTTCCATCCGGACAGGAAGATCTAACTCAAAATAATATAGAATTTATTGAATTTTGGGTACAGCCTATCCTACCCAACGCCGAGGAACCAACAGCTGCTGACCTGGAAAGTTATGATGGAAAAATTTATATCGATATTGGGATCATTTCGGAAGATGTAGTTCCAAATTTTGATCTTAATACGGAAGACGGTCTGGCGAATAATCCTGAAAATTTAGAACAGGATAATATTTCTCAACAACCAAGATCTTATGTACCCGCGAATCCCGCGGCACCCCAGGGGCAGTTTTCGAATGAGAACAGGGACCTGGAAGATGTTGGATTTGATGGAGTACCAAGCGCAAATGGATTTGATCAGGAAAAGGTAGAAACTACATTATTCAGTGATTTTATAGATTCCATGCGAACTGCCTACGGCCCCAATAGTCCAGAATTTCAATCAATTTTAGCAGATCCTTCAAATGATGATTATATCTATTATGGGGAAAGCAGGGTACAAGAGTTGCCCTTACATGAACGCTTTCACCGCCTTCTCGGGTATCATGAGGGGAATACACCAGTTGCTGGTGGAGATAAACGCGCCATTACTCCAAGACCTGATACAGAGGGACTTAAAAGTCGTTCTACTATAGAGACCAACAACAATTACTACCAATATGAACTTGACTTCAATCCCGCAGAAGATCTTCAGATCGAGATCAACCCTGATCCTGAAAACAGAACATTTATTGTCGATAAAGTTCCAGGAGAGCGGCAGCAAGATCGCTGGCACTTAGTACGAATCCCACTTACAGAATTTAAACGGAAGGTAGGAGAGATCGATGGATTCCAAAATATAAGTCACATTCGAATGTGGATGTCAGGGTATGAAAAACCATTTACACTTCGTTTTGCTACTTTTGAGTTTATTGGAAACCAATGGAGGAAAGTTGATAACATCGATGAAACGGTAAACACTGAGGGCCCTTTCAGGGTATCCACGATAAATATTGAAGAAAATGCGAACAGGGAACCGGTTCCTTATCGTCAGCCTGAAGGATCGATCCGGGCACTGAACAGAGGTGTACAGGTAAACACCCTGGAAAACGAACAGTCTATTGTGGTTGGGGTAGAAGATCTTGGGCCAGGTAAAGTTGAAATGATCAAGCGAGTGTATCCCGGTGGCCTGAACCTGTTGAATTATAGTAATATGCGGATGTTTGTACATGGAGAAGGATATTATAATGAGTCAAAAACTGATAAGGGACGAAGAGATGCTGAATTGGTAATACGGATGGGAACCGATCTGAATACCAATTATTATGAGTACAGGCAGCCGGTGACACCATCCGACCCCAATTTCAATTATTCAACCTACAGCCCAAGTGGAGGGGACGGACAACTTGCCCTTGACGCCGAGCAGGTTTGGCTTTATGATGAAAATAGTATGAATATAGTATTGGCCGCCTTCAATGAATTGAAACAAATTCGAGAACAGCGTGGAGTGGCAGATATTAATCAACGTTTTGAATTACCTCTATCTGCTGAAGAAAATGATGCCGTTGAAGGTGCTGTCATCGCGATAAAGGGTAATCCATCTTTAGGTAGAATTGGTGAAATTGGGATGGGTATTCAGAATCCTTATGATCCCTCGGATCCAGGTTCGCCCGGCTCTCCAAACCTGAATGCTGAGTTTTGGTTAAATGAACTTCGTTTGTCTGGTTTTGATAACGAAAAAGGGTGGAAGGCCAATGCCAAAGCCAGTTTTAAAATGGCTGATTTTGCTACAATTAATACGAATTTCACCAGAACAACGACGGGGTATGGAGGGTTAGATTCCCGTCTTGGAAATAGGAGTGTGTCGGATGAATTCGGATATGACCTTAACTCAACGGTGAATTTACATAAGTTGGTACCTGACCGTTATGGGTGGAATTTTCCGGTAAGTGTATCAACAAGAAGGAATGCATCTACGCCAAAATTTCTGCCAAATCAGGGAGACATTAGAACCAATGATTTCATCAATGCTACTAACAATAATGATGAGCTTTCCGAAGCCGAAAAAGAAACAATAATCAATGAAAGGCTGGGAGATATTGAGACTGTTCGAGAAAGTTTTTCTTTCAATATGTCCAATATTTCAAAATCAAATTCAAATAGTAAGTTAGCGCAACTCACCCTTGATAACATCCGGTTAAGCTATGTTTACAATCAGGGAAGCCTGAAAAACCCTGAAATTCAATTTCAGGATGACTGGAACTATACAACCTCAGCATCCTATAATTTATCGCTGAACAATGTTAAGCTGTGGCAGCCTTTTGGTTTTCTGGAAGATGTTAAATTCCTGGATCTGCTATCCCGATTTCGGTTAGGATATATGCCTTCTTCACTAAATGCTTCTGCAAGCTTGAACAGGTCTTATAATGAAAGAAGAAGACGGCCTCAGATAGATAATTCTGGAGCTGAACAAACTCAATCACTTCAACAAAGCCAGACATTTAATCATCGATCAAGTTTTGGGTTAAATTATAATCTCACACCAAATATTCCGATCTCATTCAGAACCAATACAAATTTTGATCTTTCGCAGGCTGGTCGTATTGAGGCCCCCAAAACCGATATTAGTGTTGATAGTGCTTCTTATCAATTAAGGCCCTCTTTTCAGGTAGTGGAAGGAATATTTACAGATACACTGTCTGCCCGCCGATCGAATTACCAGGAAACCTATACTGCAAGCTGGCGTCCAAAATTTAGTAATTTAGATGCGCTCAGCTGGATGACTTATTCTGCTTCCTATAGTGGCGGTTATGGCTGGACCAACAGTGCAAGTGGTTCAGGGCTTGGAGCCGGCGTATCTAATTCTTTTCGGTTAGACCATACGTTGAAACTTGGTATTGGGAATTTATTAAGCCGGCTCGATTTTTTCGAAGAAATGAAGGAAACCAACCAAGCTGAGACTCGTGAACGTCGCAGAGAGAAAGAAGCCAGGAACAATGCGAATGGAAACGAAGATGATGAAGAGGAAGTCGAGCAACCCGATCTTGTAGAGGATGCTAAGTTTGTAGGCCGGAAACTATTCCTTGCTTTATTTAGTATGCAGAATATTGACATCACTTATAATGACAATAAAACGTCTAACCAAGCCGGTTATAAAGGAGGGTCGCAGTTCTTTTATGCGTTTTCAGATCCTGACGATGGCCAGTATTCCCCACCTTTTGGATATCGAATAGGGCTAACTGAAGGACTCCCAAGGTCACAACTACTTCAGGAAACTCCGTCAAATAATTCCATTACCATTCCAAAGAATAATACCTATTCCGATAAAATAGGCGTTGGGACAAAATTGAATATATTTACCAACCTATCTGTTGATCTCAACTGGAATACCCAATGGGATGAACGTATTACAGATAACATTACACTGACACCTACCGGAGACTTTAGTTCAACGGTTTCCTCAAGTGGAAATATAGCTTCATCAGTATGGGCCTTTGGCTCCGGTTATCGAGAGTTTTTTGAACGACAGCTTCAAACAGCTTTTGATGACCTTAACGTGGAAGAAGGGGTGATAAGCGATCAGCCTGAGGCCGGTGGTAATGGAGATGGCAGAATTTTATTAAACCGGAATACATTAGCAGACGACTTCAGAAGGTCCTATTTGGGAAGTGGTACCTCAGCAATTGGAGAAAAAGGTTACACGGTAATCCCAAAACCCAACTGGCGCGTTACTTGGTCTGGTGTTGAAAAGATCATTCCATTCATAGGAAATGCCATGAGTGCAGCTTCGCTTACACATTCTTATCAGGGTAATTACCGGCTTGGGTGGAATTTGAATACAACTACAGGCTTGCAGGACCCAAGGGGCATTGGTTCTTTTTCATACATTGATGACAAAGATCTTTATGAACCTTCATCAATAAATGTTGAACAAAGATTTTCCCCTTTGGTACAGTTAAATATAACCTGGCAGTCAAATTTGCGCACTCAAATAAGTACGGACCGAAGTAAAACAACAAGTCTTGCTTTATCCAGTAAAACTGTTACTGAAAGAACCTCACAGGGAGTTAATGCCACGATAAATTATACCTTTAGAAATCTAACCATCCCATTTTTTCCAGAAATAAAGAACAATGTGGATCTATCCATAAGCGGTGGGATAGCAGATGATTCAGAGAAAAAATTCAACCTCAATACCGATCTTGATGAGGCCTTAACCGGAGATGTGATACCAGATGTAAATCAATACGATTTTACAGAACCATTTGAGACGGGGCAAACTCGTATCAATGCTTCGTTAAATTTGGGCTATCGTTTTTCACAAACGGTGACTTCCAACTTTGAATATACCTTTACAAATGTTTCACCGAAGTCTTCAGCCTTTTATCCCAGAACCAATCATGAGATCCGATTCAATTTCCGAATCGCCATTCAGTCTCGATAATTAATAAGCAGATTTATTTTTTTCTAAACCTAAAAAATCCCAAAAAAGAAAAAACCAGTATCAGGCAAGTGACAGGCAGCCAATTACCAAAGCGGGTATAAAAAGTCATAGAATCTTTGTTGTACACCTGACCTGTAATACCCGTACGAACCCAATAATCTGTTTGTTGTATGATGGTTCCATTTGGCGATATTATTCCAGAAATACCATTATTAGCACTTCGGGCGATCCATCGATCGAATTCGATAGCACGGAGCCGCGCATAAGCAAAATGCTGTAGATGTCCAGAAGTATTGCCCCACCAGCCATCATTTGTAATAATGGTGAGGAAAGAAGCTCCTTCCAATACAAATTCTCGGATCCATGAGGGATATACTGAATCATAGCAAATCAATCCCGGCGACTTAAATGTTGAAGTGGATATCATATCGGGGGAAGTTCCTTTTCCGAAACCGGCAATGCTGCCCCAGTCAACCCAGTTAAATATATCCAAACGGGCAAAAGTATTTACAAATGGTACTCGCTCAACGATTGGAACCAAATTAGCCTTTTCGTAGTCTGAGATGGCTCCATTGGCTTTTACAAAAAGGGTGGCATTGAAGTAATTATAGGGTAGCCCCGCATAGGGTTCATACGGATAAATACCGCGATACAACCGGTCTGTTTGCTTGTCATAGGTTTTATAAAGTCCTGTTCCGGTAATAAAATGAGTTTTCCAGGTCAAAGCTGAATCCGCGAGTCTGCGGGCCGTTCGTGAAGTGGAAAAAATGGCGCCATCGATTGCATTTTCCGGCCAGATTATAAGTTCAGTATTCTGCGTTATTGTCCTTTTTGTTAAACTAAATAAGCTATCTGTAACCTCATTTAAACCACTCATTCCACTGTACCTTTGGTAGGAATCGTGATTGGGCTGGATTATAGCAACTTCCACAGCATTTTGGGAAGGGGGAGGTGTTTCGGAGTTCTGGAAAAGCAGGAAAGACCAAAATGGAAATGCCAGAAATACGGCAACAGTGCTAATGGCTACTCTCTTATTTTTATTCAGTAAAAGCTGATAGGTAAGAGCCGATGTGAATACGACCCAAAAACTAATTCCCAAAAACCCTGTAACTGAGATATACTGAATTATCCCGATCCAGTTTGCCCAGGCATTTCCTAAAGCCAGCCAGGTCCATGAAAGATCCCAAAGATGATGAAGGAATTCATAGCCAACCCATGCCGAGGATTGTAGCAAAGCAAGTAGAAACGGAGCATTAATTTTGTCTGAAAAATACTTGGCAAGGCAAAGAGGTATGGTCATTAATACGCTGTTTGCCAAAATAGCGGCAACTCCAGCAGGAACAGAAGCCATCATCAGCCAATACGTACAGATTAGATTCCAAACCAAAAAACCCGCATAACTATGGTA
>JAVLBT010000053.1:0-17705 GCA_031580945.1 Gracilimonas sp. | reverse complement strand
TTGAGACCATTACCTGGACTTCATATGATGGTATGCAGATCGAAGGATTGCTCATCTACCCAATTGATTATAAAGAAGGGGAGGAATACCCACTGTTTCTGAATGTACATGGCGGACCGGGGGGAGTATATTCAAATACTTTTCTGGGTTCTGGCGCATTTTATAATGCCGCATTTTTTGCCCATCACGGTTATGCAGTCCTCAAACCGAATCCCCGGGGAAGTAGTGGATATGGAAAGGAATTCCGTTACGCGAATTTTCAGGATTTGGGAGAAGGTGATTATGAAGATATTATGAGTGGTGTAGATGAAGTGATCGAGATGGGAATCGCTGATCCGGATCAGTTGGTAATGGCAGGTTGGAGTTACGGCGGATACATGGCAGCCCGTATCGCGACCAAAACGGATCGGTTTAAAGCGATCAGTATGGGCGCGGGATTATTTAATCTGGAAAGCATGTTTGTAACAACCGATGTGATCGATTATGGTCTTGGTTTGATGGGTGGAGGATATTGGGAATCAGATGAATTGAAAGAGGTATACAAAAAACTGTCACCCCATACGATGGTGGATGAGGTTACAACCCCGGTTCAGCTATTACACAGTTCGAATGATCAGCGAGTTCCTGCATCCCAAAGCTTTGAAATGTACCAGGTTCTGAAACGGATGGATGTGCCTACAGAACTTGTCCTGTATCCGAGATCAGGTCACGGGCCATCAGAACCAAAATTAAGTGTGGATGTTGGGATGCGTGTACTAGACTGGTTTGATACCTATTTAGACAGAGCTGATATGTAAAAAGGTAGCTCGTAAATTGGAATGCACGGGTACTTGTCCCTGTTTAAAAAATGAACTAAACAACTAACTAAATTTTATTAAGATGCCAACAAAGAAAGCAGAAGCAGTTTGGAAAGGAGATTTAAAATCAGGAAAAGGAACGATGAAATTAGGGAGTGGCTCTTATGAAGGAGATTATACCTTTGCCTCTCGATTTGAAAATGGAAAAGGAACGAATCCGGAGGAACTAATCGGTGCAGCACATGCCGGATGTTATGCTATGGCTTTCTCAAATGAACTTGATAGTGCTGGTTTTACACCAAATTCTATGGACGTCCATGCAGATGTTACGCTTGAAATGACTGATGAAGGCCCCAAGATTTCAACTATTAAGCTGACTGCAAAATATTGAGGAAGCTAAATTTCAGGAGATTGCAGAGGCTGCAAAAGTTGGATGCCCGGTATCTAAAGCACTAGCGGGCGTAGACATTCAGCTTGATGCAAGCTTGACCTAATAGTTTGATTATTCTAATTTAGAATTAGTTAATAAGCCCTTCAATTGATGGAGGGCTTTGCTATTTTTATAAATTAGTAATTCGTAGTTAAGCTGTATTTTCAAAAATACCATATTCAGGATTTGCCGAATGCCAATTAAATTTATTTATGCGATCATAATTTGTTTTTTATGTGTCTTTGAAGTGCAAGGACAAGCAAGTGATGGAGTGTTACCTGATACTTCTTTTGTGGAATCACTGTTGGAAAAAGCCCGGCAATATCAGTCCATATCTAAATTTGATAGCACACTAATACTGGCAAAACAAGCGGACAGCATATCCACAAAAATTTATTATAAAGAGGGCGAGATACAGGCAGCTATAGTAATAGCAGGAACCTACCTTGAACGAAAAGAGCTTAAAAGAGCGGAACAGACAATTGAAGAAGTATTAGAGAACTATCCCAATGCAGAACAACTTGGGTGGCTGTATAAATTGAAAGGCGAGATTCTGTACGATCAGGGAGATATTGTACAAGCTTTATCATTTTTTCAAGATGCTCTTGATCTTGCAGATCAAATATCAGTAAAAAGTGAAAGAGAGCGATTCTTAGCTGTTCTCCATCAAGCCCTTGGCAACACCTATCAGTCTTTTGGAAAAGAGCAGAAAAGTTATGACAACTATATTAAAGCCATTGATTATGCAAAATCTCGTTCTGATTCTTCCTTTTTAGTCGTACTATATAATAATCTTGGAATAGCATACTGGCAGTCAGAAGAATTAGATAAGGCTCAATATTACCTGGATAAGTCAAAAGATTATGCCAATTTGATCAACAGTAAAGCGGATGAGTTACGAGCATATATAAACCTTGCAAATGTGCTCAGAGATAAAAAGCAGTTTCAGCAAGCTTTAGAACATTATGAAAAAGCGGAAGTACTTTGGAGGCAAATACGTCCAAACGCTCCACCTGCTATCATTATTCACAATAAAGGAGTGATGTATAGCAACATGAATGAATATGAAGCGTCGGAAGAACTGCTTAAAAAGTCACTTCAGATCAGCAGAGACATACAACTTCCTCAGGGAATTTATTTTAATCACCTGGAACTTAGCCGTTTATATGAACAAACAGGTGATATTGAGAAGGCTGTTTTCCATATCGATGAAGCTCTTCCCCTGGCAAAAGGGTCGGGTAGTCTTTCAACCTTAAATGTGGCACAGCAACAGGCAGAGAAAATATATGCTAAGGCCAATCAGTTTGAACGGGCTTACAATATGCTTTTAGCCAACCGGGAAATGAATGATAGCTTGAATACGATTGAAAAAGAGAAAGAAATATCTCAATTAAAAAGCACACTTGAAGTAAGCAGGCAACAAGAAATCAATGATCTGCTCGAGGAAAAGCAAGCTCAACAGGAACAACGCTTACAGGTCCAAAATTTCCTGATCGCTGCTGCAGTTTTGATCATATTGTTAATTGCCGCTTTATTGATATTGGCGCGCAGGTCATCCCGAGAAAAACAGCAGTTGTTAGATGAACTGGAAGACCGTAAAGAAGAACTGGAACAATTGAACCAAGCCAAAGACCGGGTTTTTGCCATTGTTGCTCATGATCTTAGAAGTCCACTGACCTCAGTACAAGGAGTGCTGGAACTGGTGAAGGATGAGATTGTGAAAGGCGATGACCTTAAACGGCTGGTACATGAAATAGATCTTTCTATAAAAGAAAATGTAAATGTGATTGAGGACCTGCTTGCTTGGGCAAAGGACCAACTTTCGGGTATGGAGCTTAAATCAGAAACAGTAGAGATAAAATCTCTTATTAAGGACTTACTTACCAGTCAATCGTTTTTAGCCATACGTAAAAATATAACACTTGAATCTAAGGTCAAAGATCATAGTATTAAGGGAGATTCCAATGCAACACGCATTATTTTTCGCAACCTGATTTCTAATGCAGTAAAGTATACCGAACAGGGGGATACTATTGAGATCTCGGCCTCCGAAGAGGATGATTCTGTTATTTTTGAAGTAAAAGATAATGGTATTGGAATCCCAAAAAACGCAGCTCAAAAAATATTCAACAGCCGAACCTGGAGCAGGGAAGGCACCAAAAAAGAAAAAGGATCTGGTTTTGGGTTAAGCCTGAGTAAAGAATTTACCGAAAAGATGGGGGGTAAAATTTGGTTCGAAAGTGATGAAAAGAAGGGAACTACATTTTACGTTAAATTACCAAAGGCAAAATAATAGTTTATTTTTGGGCGGTATTTATTTACTATGTAGATACGTTTGGCTTATATATTTATGCATAAAATCATATGGGGAATACTGCTAACTGCTGTGGGTATATTTTCTTTAAGTTCCACAGTTTTGGGATTTCAGGAAACTGAAAACCATAATTTTACTTATATCGACTCCATTCTTGATAAATCCTCTCTATTGAAAAAACAAGGAGATATTGTGGAGGCAAAGCGGTTAATTTTCGTTGCTGACTCTCTCTCAGCAGCAACCAACTACAAAACAGGTTCAGCAAGAAGCGTTCAATTTCTGGGTAATATTTATGAAGCTGAGCAAAAATTTGACTCCGCACTCTCCCAGTATAATTACGGAATTGAAAATTATGCTGAGACACCATTTCTGCCAAGCTATTACAATGGCATTGACAACGTGTATGACAATCAGGGGCGGAGCAGGGAAGCATTAGAAGCATTTCAAAAAGCGCTTGACCTGGTTTGGATGACTGAAGATGAGGGACAAGATAACTTATCTGCCGGCATAAAGATGAATATGGGGAATGCCTATGGAGATCTTGGTAATACCGCGCTTGCAGCAGAAAACTATTTGCAGGCTATAAAGTTTGCGGATCAGGCTAATTATGTGCCGCTGATGTTCCTTTCCAGGCTTAATATTGGGGTCTTATACGGTGGAATGGATGATTATGAAAAAGCCCTTACCTATTATGAGGATGCTTTGAATGTGGCATTGCAGAATAACCTTAAGCAATATCTGTATGTTCTGTATAACAATATTGGAACGGCTAAAACAAAAGTGGGCCAATTCATCGAAGCAGAAGAATATTTATTTAGAGCACAAGATATCTTCGAACAAATTAACCCGGAATCACCAGAGATCATCGCAAATCATAATTTAGGAGAACTAAAGCGTAAAACAGGTGACTTTAATGAGGCTGAAGATTATTTAATGCTATCCTTAGAAAATGCAAGTAAAGTGAACCTCATAGAGGCAAAGTATCATAATTATCTGGAGATAGGGCGGCTTTACCTTGGGGTGAATAATTTTGAGCAGGCACTTCAATATTTTAACAATACCACTCAGGTAGCAAAAGAACTTGATAATCAGGATTTCGAAAAGGAAGCACAACTGGAGCTATACAAAACCTACAAAAGAGGACGAAATTATAAAGAAGCTTTAGATAGTTATGAGCGTTATACTGCCATCACTGACAGTTTGAAACAAGTAACACAGGAAAGAGACTTAGCTAACCTGGAAAGTCAGATCGAACTTAGGCGTCAAAACGAGATCAACGACCTGCTCGAAGATAAACAACAACAGCAAGAAGCTCGCATCCGAACGCAAACGTTTTTAATTGTTTCTGGAGGGGTAATTCTCATTCTTATCATTGCCCTGCTGATTATCCTGTACCAGAATTCAAAAGAAAGGGAACAGTTTTTAAGAGAGATACAAGCCCAAAAACAGGTGCTTGAAGAATTAAATAAATCAAAAGACCACGTATTTGCGGTAGTTTCTCATGACCTCCGATCTCCGCTTACCTCGGTTTTGGGAATTATTGATTTAATCCGTGAGGATGTACTAAATGGTAATGACCTTAAACGCCTTATCGACGATGTTGACCAGTCAGTTCGGCAAAATGTTAATGTTATTGAAGACTTGTTGACGTGGGCAAAAGATCAACTTTCCGGAATAGAATTAAACTTGAGTATTATTCACTTAAATTCAGTACTTACTGATATTATAACAACCCATTCATTTTTAGCAGTACGGAAAAATGTTGAGTTAAAGAATAAACTGGATGGAGGTAAGTATGTTATAACTGCAGACCAAAATCTACTCCGCGTGGTACTCCGAAACCTGATCTCAAATGCAGTAAAATATACTGAAGAAAAAGGCTTCGTTGAGATTGATGCTCAGCAGAAAAAAGAGAAGGTCGTAATTACCGTAAAAGATAATGGAATGGGGATTCCCGAATCTGCAAAGAAAAAGATCTTTCATAGTAGAACCTGGACGCGTGTAGGCACAAAGAATGAAAAAGGGTCAGGGTTTGGATTGAGTATAACCAAAGAATTTGTCGAAAAGATGAACGGAAGAGTTTGGTTTGAAAGTGAAGAAGGAAAGGGAACCACATTTTTTGTGGAACTGCCTGATGCAAGCTAAATGTGCAAAACCTGTCAATAACTTCTCTGACTTCTAATTCCATATGCCCAACATATTTTCTTATCTTTTGCTTTTACAAACCTTCACTCTTGGAGTTTATAGAATATGAGCGACAAACCTCGCGAATATTGCGGTATTTACGGTATTTATAACCACCCTGATGCAGCCGTCCACACTTACTATGGTTTGCATGCCCTTCAACATCGCGGACAAGAATCGGCAGGAATTGTAACTTCTTACTTTGATGAGAAAAAAGAACGGTCGGTGATGCCAGCCTATAAAGATTTTGGCCTGGTCTTGAATGTGTTTGACAATTCCAAAGTGTTTAAGAAAATATTGAAGGGCAACAAAGCCATTGGCCATAATCGATATTCTACCTCAGGATCCTCAAAAAATCCATCCAATATTCAGCCATTTAGAGTGCATTACCGTAATGGGAATATTGCAATTGGGCATAATGGGAACCTATCTAATGCCAAACAAATAAGGGAACGGTTCCGAAAAGAAGGTGTGCTCTTCCAGAGTACCTCAGATACCGAACTCATACTGCATTTGATCTCTCATAGCTTATATGAAGATCAACTTGATCAAATAATGGATGCCTTACGGCAGATAGAAGGGGCATATTGCCTGGTGATCATGACGGACGACAAGCTGATTGCCGTTCGGGACCCTAATGGGTTTCGGCCGCTTGCTCTCGGTAAAGTAGATGGTGCTTTTTGTGTTGCAAGCGAAACTTGTGCTTTTGACATCAACAATGCGGAGTATATACGGGATGTAAAACCAGGTGAAGTGGTAGTAATTGATCGAGAAGCCGTAGAAACAGGAGAACCTAAATCCTATTTTATTCCTCCAACAAAGGGCACAGGAACCAGTCAATGTATTTTTGAATATGTCTATTTTTCCCGGCCCGACAGTATGATCTTTGGTGAGATGGTAGATAAAATTCGGAGAAATCTTGGGAAACAACTGGCAAAAGAACATCCATTAGAGAAGATCATAAATAAAAATGATACTGGAAAAAAACCGGTAGTAATGTCAGTTCCCGATTCCAGCAATACAGCGGCCCTTGGGTATGCCAGTGAAAGCCAGAAATTGGGTTACGAATGTAAATATGATATGGGATTGATCCGGAATCATTATGTGGGCCGAACCTTTATTTCACCGGGGCAAAAGTCTCGTGAGCAGAAAGTTCGAACCAAGTTCAATCCGGTTCGCGGAGTCATTGAAGGACGGATCATTATCATTGTGGATGACTCTATTGTACGCGGAACGACATCTCGCTACCTGGTGGATATGATCAGGGAATGTAATCCTGCTGAAATACACTTTTTAGTTAGCTCTCCTCCAATTATTTCTCCCTGTTATTATGGAATGGATTTCCCAAGTCCTGATGAACTGATAGCCAATAAATTTGACCGTAATATTGAATTGATGACAAAAGAGATCGGCGTTGACAGCTTGTGTTATCTTTCACCTGATGGATTAGTAGACGCGGTGAAGGAAGCAAATCCATCGGATGCTGATTATTGTACGGCATGCTTTACCGGAAATTATCCTGTACCGGTCAACTTTGGAGTTGAAAAGGAAGCCAACGATTTAATTTAATTCATGTTCAAAGCCCAACCGAAATTCATTACAAGTGCTACCAAATTAGACGAATGCCCTCCAGCAACTTTGCCTGAGGTTTGCTTTGCCGGCCGTTCGAATGTTGGAAAATCTTCGTTGATCAACACCCTTCTAAATCGAAAGAATATAGCCCGGACTTCAAATACTCCGGGAAAAACCCAGCAGATGAATTACTACCAGATCGGAGACCGGTTCTTTATGGTTGATCTTCCGGGCTACGGGTTTGCAAAGGTTCCAAAACAAGAACGAGAGCGTTGGGGAAAAGATATACGGGAATATCTGCTGAATAGGGAGTCTCTTAAGTTAATTTTGCAAGTTGTGGATGTAAGGCATGACCCCAGTCAGCTTGATGAAGATTTTTTTTACTGGATGGGAATGAACCAAAAACCGTTCGCAGTAGTACTTTCAAAATCTGACAAAATATCAAAAAATAAAGCGAATTCGTCCAAAGCAAAAGTTAAACGCATACTCAAGGAAATGAATATTCAGGTTCCGGTGATATCATTTTCTTCTTCTTCGAAACAGGGAATTGATGAGGTCGAAAAACTCATCAAAGAATTTGTTTTTTGAGTCTAAATCTTAATAAAATTTTCGAGTTTAATTTTAGTTCAATGAACCTAAATGAATCTTAATGGGTGATCCGTGAAGTTGGTGTTACATCATTAATGTTGCAACAATTAATTAAAATCTCCTTTTATATACCGATCAGCAAGTCTTTTTTCATTAACTGATTTAAATTGAGATATATTTTCTTTGGACATTGAGGCAATAGTCATCTCTCTTTTCCCCAAAGCCCCTTGAGTTTTTGCCACATTCCATCCCGCCACACACATTGCAGCTCTTGCTTTAGAGGCCGCACAGTACGTTGATAGCACAGTATTTGAGTGAGAATATTCCGCAAGTTTCAGGAATGTTTTGTCATTCCATAACTCTTCATTTACATCAGGAGAAAATGGGTCGTGAAAGATATAGTCTGCCACACAATCGTTCACCTTGAATTCATTGAAAGTTCCAACAAATAGATGAAGTTCCACATCTAATCCATCAACTGGCCTTAGAACATTCATGCCAGTATGCAGGTCATTGAATATGAAAGGTAACAGGTCATTTAGTGCAGGCTCGAATAGGTGTTCTTTGAGGCTAATAGAATTAGCTGTTTCAACATTGATGGGATAGGCTTCAACAGAGTAGTATTTAACCGGTATTTGAATATTCTTTTTTTTCAGGAAATCCACCATCAAGATAAAGTTAATGCCGGTTCCAAATCCAACTTCTAAAACAGTTAATGAAGATGCGTCTTTTAGGTAACGGAGTAAACCTGATTTCTCAAAGAATACGTATAAACTTTCTGAAGCAGCACCGTTTGGATTATGATAGAACTGTTCAAATTTCTCGGAATAGAGTGTAGAAGATCCATCCTTGGTCTGATGTACTTTAGGGGACATTTGGTTTCATTATCATTTGATGTATTGAGCAAATGTAAGAAATCTGAAATTCATAAAAGATTCATCTTGCAAGAATAGCTTGTATGGTAATGGAGGATTAAGATGAGAAAACATACCCAAAATGCATATTTGGATATAATTCTGTTGATTGAAATGATCGGTCTTATCTTTACAGGTGTAATTTTGCATTTTATTCTGCCACCGGGAAGTCACCAGAACACCTTCATCGATTTAAGCAGGCATGAGTGGGGAGAGCTTCACTTTTGGGTAGCTGCTATCTTTACAATTTTAATCGTAATTCACTTGATTATTCACTCTAAGTGGATTGTAGGAAGCTACTTTAAAATAAAAAAACGATGATTAATTAATTGTCACGAGCCTTTATTATGACCTTTCCATAATTGGTTTTTGCTGTAAGTTTAAATCCTCCATTACCAATGCTCCCTTTCACTGCATCTGATGATCTGTCACCAGAAAAAATAAAAGAAGATGGAATTTCAACTGAATTGCCAGATAGATGTAAATTTGCGTTGGTAGAAGTTGGGATCAAAAATGTTATTGTTCCAGCTCCAGTGTACGCGTTAATGTTACCATCCACATTTTTGAACTCCAACTCAATGTTCCCACCATTTGTTTTTGCCTGCGTTTTCCCACTAATTCCAGTTGCTTGAATATTTCCACCGGAAGTTTGCATTGCCAAATCACCGCTTGTATTCTTTGCACTGATATGCCCTCCAAGTGACTTGAGTAAAAATTGCCCCTCAGATTCCGAAATGGAAATATGACCTCCACTTGTATTGGCATCAACATTACCGGCTAAAGTGTTCAAAGTGATGTGCCCTCCATGGGTTTCATATTTTTGATCGCCAGAAATATTATCAGATTTGATATGACCACCTTTAGTATGGGCTTTAATACTCATATTCTCAGGAACATGTAAAATAGCTTGCAGGTGAATATTGTTATTTTTATTTGAATTAGTATTTGAATGGAGTTCTATCTTTGCGGTCTTTCTATCAAATTCTTCCTTAACTTCAAGTAATGACTGCAGTTCCTTTTTCGTTGCTATTTGACCTGAGGCCTGGATCGTCAATTTTCCAGTGTTAACTGCTTTTCCCAAGACTTCAATAGAACCAAAAGGTAGGATGATCTCAGAATTATCAAATTGGGATGCGTCAAACTCTTTGGAATACGCAAATACACCCGGAGAAACAGTTGTCCATCCTGCCGAGCCATCTATACTCATAGCTTCCTTTATGGATACCGTTCCATCCTCAGTATTTATATCGACCTGTATATTTTCTTCTTCAAGGCTCTTCATGGCCTCATCTATACCACTTTCAAATTCTTTTCGAATTTCTGCTGGAAGGAAATTCCCAATATTCTTTAAGTTCTCAAGGTTTTTTAGATCCTCGAGATTTTCGAGTTCCTTTAACTTTTCAAGCTCTTTGAGGTCCTCAAGTTTATCCAGTTTTATGACTCGTAAATTTTCATCTCCCATATTTACTATGATACTATCAGAAATGGCGGTTGTACTGGATGTTGCAGGTTTGTTAGATGTATTTTCTGCAATGTAAATAGCGAGGCCTACAAAGATGAAGCCTGCCAAAATAATTTCCCAAGATGATCTTTTCATAGTGTCCTTCGTTTTAAGTAACTAAAAGAAATACGGATGAGGTTTTAAAAGGTTACGCCAACTCACAGAATATTCTTATAATTGAGTAAACATATTTAGAGCAAATCTATGTATTCAAAAATAAAAGAATTGGCGAGCAAATACTCATCTGAGACTATTAAAAACAGGCGCTATTTGCATAAAAATCCTGAATTAAGTTTTCAGGAGTATGAAACAACAGCGTTTATAAAAAACGAACTGGATAAAATCGGTATTCCCCATGAAAGTCCTCTTGAAACCGGTTGTGTTGGTATCCTTGAAGGCGGTAAGCAATCAAGCCGGGTCATTGCATTACGAGCGGATATTGATGCACTGCCTATTCAGGAAGAGGGAGAAGCAAAATCAGCATTTTTCTCTAAAAAAGAAGGTGTAGCTCATTGCTGTGGACATGATGCACACACTTCTAACTTATTAACCGTGGCAAAGATTTTAAAAGATCTTCAAAGTGAAATTGAAGGAAAAGTGTTACTGATATTTCAACCTGGGGAAGAAAAACTCCCGGGTGGTGGTAAGATGCTGAAAGAAACGGGTTACCTACAAAAACAAGGGGTTGATGCGATTTTTGGTATTCATACCTCCCCTATGCATGAGGCTGGAACAATGGCAACTAAAGCTGGAGCCCTGATGGCTTCGACTTCGGAATTTGAAGTGGAGATCATTGGTAAAGGCGGACACGCAGCCCGAGCGCATGAAGCTGTAGACCCTGTCGTAATGGCGGCTCAGTATATAAATGCCATACAAACCATTGCAAGCCGATTTGTGGACCCAACCGAGCCTGTTGTTGTAACCGTTGGAAAGGTGGAAGGGGGTTCAGCTCATAATATCATTCCAGAAAAAGTAAAACTTTGGGGGACCGCTCGCACATTATCGCCTGAGACAGAAGAATTGGTTATTGAAAAAATGGATTCACTTGCAAAGGGGATCACAGAATCAGCCGGGGGCAGCTATTCATTTACCTTTAATCGAGGCTATCCGGCTGTTATAAACTCTGAAAATGAAGCCCAAACGGTACTGAATACAGCCCGTAGCCTCTTTGGAAAGAATAAGGCTATAGAAATGCTAAAACCGATCATGGCAGGAGAAGATTTTGCCTTTTATCAGCAGGAATTTCCTGGAGCTTTTTTCTTTGTGGGAAGTGCTGGCGAAGAATCAGATTCGTATTACCCATGGCACCATCCCAAATATAATGTAGACGACCGCTTTTTTGAGATCGCAACGCCTTTAATGGTGGGCTTAATTTTTGACTATAAATGATACCAGCAGAACGCTCTTTTTGGGAATCAGAAATATATGATCAAAAGTATGATCTGATCGTTATTGGGGCCGGCCTTACGGGACAGTCAGCGGCTTATTTTTTTAAGAAGTACTACCCTAAATCAAGAGTATTGGTAGTGGACCGTGGTTTTTTTCCCATTGGAGCGAGTACAAGAAACGCCGGATTTGCTTGTTTTGGATCTGTAACTGAGCATATGGCAGACATGAAGATCGAAGAAGAATCCAGGATTATTGAAAGGATTCGAAGAAGATTTAACGGCTTGAAATTATTAAGGGATACATTAGGCGACAAAAATATTGGATATAGAGAGCCGGATGCTTTTGAGATATTTACAGACCAGAAAATATTTAGTAATGCACTTGATCACATTGACCTTTGTAATCAATGGTTAATAGAGGCTGCTGAAGTTGATGAGGTTTATAAGCAAACTAAGCACAATGGTTTTTCAGCTATCAGTATTAAACATGAAGGATGTTTACATCCTGGAATGATGATGAAAACGATATATCAAATGAATTTGGACCTGGGGGTTGAATTCAGGTGGCAGGCGCAAGTTGAATTTGTAGATTTGGAGAGTGGGTATGTCTCCCTTGAGGATGGTAATGAGTTTAATTCGAGTAAGGTAATATTAGCTACAAATTCATTTACAAAAAAATTATTGCCGGAAATTGATATTAAACCAGGTCGAGGTTTTGTTTTTGTGACTAAACCCATTCAAAATCTGAGGTGGAATCAAAACTATCATTATGATGCTGGGTATTACTATTTTCGAGGAGTAGGAAATGATCGTTTGCTGTTAGGTGGCGCTCGAAGTTTAGATATTGATGTTGAAACAACAACTGAATTTGGTGCAAATCAAAAGATCAAAGACCATTTAGTTACCTTTGCGAATGAGGTTTTACAACTTCCGGAAGGGTGGGAGATCGAAAAAGAATGGTCAGGAATTATGGGATTTACATCCACAAAAAGCCCGATCATACAAAAGTATACCGATAATAGTGTGATTGCAGCAGGACTAAGTGGCATGGGGGTTGCGCTTGGCATGCAACTTGGAAAAGAAGCTGCTGATTTGCTGAATGCCTGAAATGATGAAACCGTGGTCACGTGAAGATCAATCGGTGCCTATTATTTAGTTTTGGCTACCATAAGTTCATTCCAGTCCGTAGTATATCTTTTACTCAAAAAACTTTGATTCATTTTCCACCTGGCTTCTTCTTTATCTTTTCGATGTAATCCTGTAGCGGCAAATGCAGCTGTATTTCGACCGTGTTTGGAATTGATCTGATCGATGCATTCCATTAGTCGGTGCTGTTGCTTTGAATATATATCAGAATCAAATAGATCCATCTGAATTTCGCTGTGAGGAACGAGACCGGTCAGCATAATAGCTGCTTTTTTAAATTTGGTATTTGGTTGGAAAACAGATTGTACGATCTTTTTTCCGGCTTCTATTAAGGTCGGGGTATGAGAAGTAGGAATCTTAAAAGAGGTATAGGCCCCGTATTTATATTTTGATTTAGGATTACTGAATTTATCACCAATCAGAGTTACCTGCAGGTTTGATGCAACTGATTCTTGAGCCCTTAATTTTTCAGCTCCGCGCGTAATGAATGATGATACAGCTTCCTGTATTTGTGATATGTCATATAACGGTTTACCAAACATTCGCGAAGTGAGGATTCCTTTTCTCGATTCCAGTGCCTCACTAAGTTTTAAACAAGATAATCCATTTAATTCTAATACCGTCCGTAATCCAGTCACGTTCAGATTTTTCCTGACCCAACGCTTATTGCTTATTTTAACTTTCAGATCGTAGGCCGTAGTTATGTTAAAACGATTGAGCCGTACAGTAAGTCCCTGTCCAATTCCCCAAACTTTTTGAAGTGACATATTTTTCAAAATAGGATCAGTACCAGGATTATCGCATAAATTTAAAACCCCATTATAAATCAAATTACGTTTTGCAGTTTCATTAGCAATCTTAGCCAACGTTTTACTGGGCGCAATTCCAACAGAAACGGGAATACCCGTCCACTTTAAAACCGTTTCTTTGATAATATTTCCATAGACCTCCAGATCGTGGTAGGTATTTTTGGAAAGTTCGACAAAAGCTTCATCAATGCTATAAACTTCGATATCGTGAGTCAAACTTCTTAGTGTCTCCATGACCCTGCGAGACATATCCCCGTACAAAGGATAATTAGAGGAACGAACAACAACATCATGATCTTTAAAAAATTTACGGAACTTGAATTCAGGGGCACCCATTGGAATATCAAGTTGTTTAGCTTCCTCTGAACGGGCAATAACACATCCGTCATTATTTGAAAGTATGACAATAGGCCTTCCTTTTAATCCCGGATCAAAAACCCGTTCGCATGAGGCATAAAAATTGTTGCAATCTACCATTGCATAAGCGATAGTGCTGCGATTGTTGAAAGATTTGGGTTCAATGATCATGACGGTATTTGTGAATTACATGAGTAATAACACCCCAAACCATCCAATTTGTATCCGGGTGAATTAGAATAGGTTCAAACTTGATCTGATCAGATAGTAAAAAAAGTCGGGAACCTCTTTTTACCAATCGCCGAATAATGGGTTCATCCTCAACGGAAGCTATTACAATATCGCCATCTGAAGGATGAAGCGACCGATCCACCACCATAATGTCTCCATCGTGAATCCCCGATTCTCTCATCGAATGACCTTCAGCCCGCACGTAAAAGGTGGCTGCTGGGCGGTGAACAATGAGTTCTTCCAGGTCCAAAGGTTTTTGCAGATGATCAGCCGCTGGTGACACAAATCCAGTTTCAGCTTTTTGTGATAAATTCAATTCATGTTTAGGCTTTTTTTCTGCGCCGCCCTGATATATCTTAAGTCTTTCCATGTGAGCATCAATATGTTGGAATATTACATGTATAATATATGTGTATAGGTGGAATTATTAAACTAATATTTCAGAATAATAGTTGGGAAAATGCACGATATGAGCTGTCATTGATCAAAATGCTTCAAAAATATTGCAGCGCATTTAATTAGAAGAAAAGGGCGAACATAAATTAGATTATCAGTATGAATTGGTTGTATTTGGTAGGTTTCATAATACTGGGGTTTTCATTGATGGAAATCGTATCATATGTTGTACACAGGTGGTTATTTCACGGTATATTGTGGAAAATACATAGGTCTCATCACCAGCCTGATCACGGATTATTTGAGTTAAATGATGTTTTTTCATTGGTATTTGCAGGAATATCTGTTTGGCTGATGGTGAGAGGGACTGATCAACTTTTTACAAAACCGGATTTTGGTATCGGTACAGGAATAGCAGTGTATGGTGTGCTCTATTTTATCATACATGATCTATTTGCTCACAAGAGATTCATACCTTTTAGCAGCGACAGTAAAATTATGAAACTGATTCGCCGTGCCCATCAGCGTCACCACCAGGATGTAGGTAAAGATGGACACGAACCTTATGGCTTATTTCTCTTTCCTTACGACAAATACCCCGAACACAAACGTAAATTCGATCGCTCATAGAAACCACAAAGGGCACTGAGGATTTGAGTTTAGTAGAATGGAGTAACCTCGTAGCGTATGTTCGTCCTGCGAGCGTGACGTGTTTGAGCTAATTTAACCGAACGCAGCGAGAAGCTTCGGACGTTCGCCTATGGGGCTCCATCACTTCCCATTAGTATTGTTTTCTTCTACCTCGTTCCACACGCTCTGCGTTGGAAAGGATTATTGGCTAAACCGTTTCTTCAACGTTCGCATTTGCTGAAAATGTCGACGTTGGTGTGCTTCCTGAATCGCAAAGCAAGCCGTTAGTGACATTGGTATTAATTTCACAATTGGATTTCTGGTCTTGATTCGATCCAGATTCAATTGTTCCAATTTGGACCTTTTCAGGAGTCGAATAAATTCACTTTGAAGTTCAATGAACTCTACTAAAACTTTTTCCATATCTAATTCAGTAGCTTGGTGAGGCTCAAATGGTTTCACGGTTGGAACAGGTCGTTTATATTCCGGACTTACAACTTTAATAAACCACCGAAAAAAGAAATTTGGGGTGAAGGGCTCACCACCCCTTAGTAATTTATCATCTGATTTATCGAGCCCTTTTTTGATCTTTGGCAAATATTCATTTCCAGCCTGTACTAAATGATCCAAAATTTCCCCCATAGACCATTTATCTTCGCTGGGTTTTTTCAATAGTACATCCTCAGAAACAGAATGGGTAAGTTCCTGAGCAGTTTCTTTTGCCTGTTCAAAAGCGGATAATAAGTAATTGTAAGTGTAGTCTGAGTTTTTCATAAGAATGATTTTGCGCTGGTAAAATTATCCAAAATGAGGTGTTTCGTATTTCATATGACGGTTAAATACATTTTCTTTAGGGCATTATACAATAACAAATTACAGATCTATGCAATCCTATAAAATCCGCACCTTCTTTCTTGTTTTAATTGGTTTGATGACCACTACTTCGGCTACGGCTCAGGGAGTCCTCAGTTTCGAAGACGTGATGAAATTCGAAGATATTGGTTCCATCGAACTCTCCGATAACGGTAATTGGGTAGCGTATGAAGTCTGGCCCGACCGTGGTGATGGTAAGGTGGAAGTAAAAAGCACCAACGGACGTACTACATATTCAATGGAATTGGGTGCCTCTCCGAAGATCACCCCAAACGGGGCGTGGGTGGCGGCTTTCCGAAAAGTACCATTGGCTGAGGAATTGAAGGACAGCAAGGAAAAGCCTCAACAGGGATTATCTATATTATCCACAAATAATGGAGAGATTTCGGATTTTGACAGCGTTCGCTCCTTTCAGTTTTCGGAAGATGGAAACTGGCTGGCTATTCATCACATGCAGAGTAAAAAAGTGGAAGACTTAAACTCAAAGAACAAGAACTTGGGAACTAAGCTTTTGCTGAAGAATCTGGAATCCGGGGATGAATTCGATCTACCTTTTG
This sequence comes from Gracilimonas sp., assembly GCA_031580945.1. Classification (GTDB taxonomy): domain Bacteria; phylum Bacteroidota; class Rhodothermia; order Balneolales; family Balneolaceae; genus Gracilimonas. Next base: position 1,018 of record JAVLBT010000053.1, on the reverse strand, counting down.
TACGGGAAATGGCCTTTGACAGCCTGTCAAATTATCTCGCCTATTCCACGGTTGATACGTCCAATACCATCAACGGAGTGTACGTGTTTGATCTGAATGCGGAAGAATCTCAGCGGATTGATTCGGAGCTAAGCGGTTTGTATGCGAACCTGACCTGGGATTTCGACGAAGAAAAACTGGCTTTTACCAAAGCCACCTACGATACCTCTTTGGTTGAAAGTAATGCCTCACTTCACATTTGGAAGGCAGAAAATGAAGAGCTTCTTACACTGCTAAATGCCAATGAAGGAAACGATGGGTTCTCGCTTCGATCCAATAATAATTTTACCTTCACCAACGATGGAAAGCGTCTCTTCTTTGGATTTATGAGTTCCGAAATGGCTTACCTGGATTCCAAAAAAGAAGAAAAGGAAGATGAAGAAGTAGAGGTGTACGACATCGAAGATATTGTAGAAGATCGTGGTCTGGATATTTGGCACGATGATGATCCGCGTATAAAAACACATGAGATCGAAACCTGGGAATCCCGAAAGAACCACTTGTTTACTGCAGTTTATCACCTGGAGAAAAATGAGTGGGTACAGTTGGCCGATCATGAAATGGAAGACATTCGCGTAGCGCACAATCCTAATGTGGTACTGGGAAGTTCGCAGAAACCATACCTGAAAGAAATGACCTGGGAAGGATTTTTCAACGATTGGTATTACGTGGATCTGGAAACCGGGGAACGCACGCTAATTGGTAAGAAACTATCGGAAGGAGTGAATCTGTCGCCCGGTGGGAATTTTGCAGCGTTTTATGTGAACAAGAACTGGAACCTGGTGGATATTGAAAATGGAACAAGCCGAAATATTACTTCTGATCTTGATGTACCTTTTTATAATGAAGATCACGATTATCCGTCCCGCGTGCCCGATTATGGCGTAGCCGGCTGGATCGAAAATGATGAAGCCGTGCTGATCTACGACAAATACGACATCTGGCGATTCCCGACCGATTTAAGCGAACCAACCAACAT
>JAVLBT010000052.1:0-17963 GCA_031580945.1 Gracilimonas sp. | reverse complement strand
GCAGAAGCTGTTGAAGAAAATGTGGCTGAAGCGGACGAACCAGCGACGGATGAAGTCGAAGAAGAAACCGATGAGGAAGAAGCTGAAGACACAGCTGCAACTGAAGAAGATGATTCTGAAGACAAAGAAGATGCCACTTCTGATAAGGTTTCAACGGATATGACCGCAAAAGAGGCGATTGATCATATAGAAGAAACTGATTTGGATGAGCTCAAAGGATTTGTTCCCGACGACGAAGACCGCGTGACGGTTCAGCGTGCCTGGGAAAGTAAGCAAGAAGGATAACTTAATACGGCGCCTATGGATCGGGACGCCAGTACACCAGCTTTTGTACAGATCGGGCATATTGAAGAAGCCCATGGCCTTGATGGTTTCGTTAAAGTATTCTTTGACGTTGATGATCCTGCCAAGGTTGAATCTATTAAGCTGGTTTATATCAGAAACGATCGCGGTGACTTTATTCCAGCCCGTATTATTGATGTTTGGGTTGAGAATAAGAGAAATCAATTTTCGTTCTTTGTACAATTTGACCATATCGCTGATCGCACAGCGGCTGAAGCTGTAAAAGGCAAAAGCATTTTTCTGGAAGTAGAAAAAGCGGAGCATTTTATAGAAGCTGAACCAGAATCCGATAATGCACTTGTAGATCATGAAGTAATTGATGATAACAACGAACCAATTGGATTAGTAATTGATGTGATGGAAAACCCGGCGCACCCCATTTTGGTGGTTGCCACGACTTCGGGAAGCCGTCTCATTCCTTACATCGAACATTTTGTGTGTGATACCCGCGATGGAAACATTTATTGCCAAAACCTTGATGAACTGGAGGGCGTTTAAATAATGCGCATTGATATCATATCCGCTGTTCCCGCTCTTCTGGAAAGTCCGCTGAATCACAGTATAATAAAACGGGCTTTAGATAAGGAATTGGTTGAAATTCATGTGCACGATCTTCGGAATTACACCAAAGACAAACACAATAAAATAGATGATTATCCATATGGTGGCGAGCCCGGCATGGTTTTGACTCCCCAGCCTATTTTTAGCTGTATAGAGGAACTTTTGTCTGAACGTGATTATGATGAACTCATTTTCACTGCTCCCGATGGCGATGTTTTTGAACAGGCCGATGCCAATGCATTATCCCTCAAACAAAACATCATCATTCTGTGTGGCCATTATAAAGGGGTTGATCAGCGAGTACGAGATGAACTCATCACCAAAGAATATTCTATAGGTGATTATGTGCTATCCGGGGGTGAAATTCCCGCCTTGGCCATAACTGATGCAGTCGTAAGGCTCATTCCAGGAGTACTGGGAGATGCCGAAAGTGCATTAAATGATTCATTTCAGGATGGATTGCTGGAAGGCCCGGTTTATACGCGTCCTGCAGAATTCAGGGGAATTAAGGTTCCCGATGTATTGCTTTCCGGAGATCATAAAAAAGTAGCAGAATGGAAGCAGCAGCAATCCGAAAAACGTACCAAAGAACGACGAAAAGATTTATACAAATTATATAAGAAAGAACATTAATTAACAGCCCCAGAGATGTTTGGGGATAAAATCAGAAATCATGGATAAGCTAAAACTTGTAGAACAAAGCCTGATCAATGAGGAAGTTCCTCATTTCACTGCCGGAGATACGGTAAATGTGCACTATCGTGTACGTGAAGGAGAAAAAGAACGTATTCAGCAATATCAGGGCATTGTACTATCAGAGCGTGGAAGTGGGCCCAATAAAACCTTTACAGTCCGTAAAGTAACCGCAGGTGTAGGGATAGAGCGAGTATTCCCGCTTAACTCTCCTTTCATAGCTCAAATTGAAGTATTGAAAAAAGGTAAAGTCCGTCGTTCTAAACTTTTTTATCTGCGAGACCTACAGGGTAAAGCAGCACGGATAAAAGAAAAAGAGACGAAAAATTAGGGACCTACTTTAAATTAATTGGATTGAAAGTGCAACAACATCAAATAAAATAATGTTGCACTAAACAGTAAATTCAATTTTCAATGCTTAAAATTCGGTATAGATGAATATCATTTTGTTTGGCCCTCCGGGCGCGGGAAAAGGAACGCAAGCGAAACTATTGCAAGACGAATTTAACATCCCTCACCTTTCCACTGGAAATATATTTCGAACGGCAATCAAAAATAAAACGCCACTCGGTGTTAAGGTAAAGTCTATTTTAGATTCCGGAGAACTTGTTCCAGATGAAACAGTTGTTGACCTTGTAGCTGCTGAGTTAACCAAAGAAAAGTATCAGGACGGATATATTTTGGATGGGTTTCCACGGACGGTTGCACAAGCCAAAGCATTCGACAAGTTTTTAAAAAATAAAAATGATTCACTGGATGCATTTGTCTCACTGTCGGTTCCTGAGGAAGAACTCATAAAAAGAATCTTATCACGGGGGGAAGGTCGTACCGATGATACTGAAGAGAAAGTGAAAACACGTCTTGAAGTATATAAAAACGAAACTAAACCGGTAATGGACTACTATGCCAAGCAAGAAAAAGTACAAGAAATTGACGGACTCGGCTCTATAGAAGAGATCTTTGGCCGGATCAAAAAAGCATTGAACTAATTTTATTACTTACTACATGCTGTAAATAGCTTCAATGCAGTGCATTGGAGCTTTTTTTATGGAACGAAATACAAGTAAACTTCTGTATAATTAATAGTAAGATAACTGCCAAAAATCGCCTTATTATGAAGCCTGCTACTACCAACAAACTTTTAACATTCGGAACGGCCCTATCAGTATTAGGAGCCTTAACAGTATTCTTTTCCGGATATGGATATCAGTGGGGATGGTGGCATTTTGGCACAGGTTTTAGCATGATTCCCTGGGGAACGGCTGGTGCGGTTATAGGCGGTATTGTAGCAGCTGTGGGATTCTTTAAAAGCCCGGACAGAAACCAAAACCAAACCGTAGTAGGTTTAATTGCCGTAGGCCTGGCTTCGCTTGCGTTATTAAATATTGGATATTGGTATTCGGAAATACAAAAAGGGTATCCACCTATCCATGATATCAGTACGGACCTTGTGAATCCTCCTGAATTTCGTGCAATTGCTCCGTTGAGGGAAGAGGCTCCAAACCCTGTAGAATATGCCGGAGCAGAAACCGCTGAAGCTCAAAGAGAGTTTTATACAGATCTTTCACCAATCACTGTTTCTTTGAGTTACGAAGAAGCCTATGAAAGAGCTCTTGAGGCGGCAAGAGATATGCCATGGATATTGGTTGGAGAAAGTAAAAATGAGGGGCGAATTGAAGCATATGAAAAATTGGCTTGGTACGGTTTTATAGATGATGTTGTGATACGAGTAGACACCACTGAGACCGGTAGCCGTATAGACATCCGCTCAAAGTCGCGAATAGGAAGAGGCGACTTAGGCGTGAATGCCAAGCGGATTAAAAGTTATATCGCTGAGTTTCAGGATTAAAGCTTCAACCCAACTTTTTTACAATTTCGTTAGCCAGCATTTGGGCAGCTTCGGGTTTGATTCTAAACCAGAGTTCAGGTTCAATGAGTTCTAATTCTGAAATGGCATATTTACCATTATTAGCGGTAATAATATCTACCCGGGAATATAAAGGGATTTCAGGGCATGCCTGAATTGCAGAACGGGCAAATTGGATTTCTTCTTTTCCTGGTTCATAAGGCAACACCGACCCACCAAAATCATCCTGAACCCGAAAATCACCTTCTCTTGCCTTCTTTAGTACACTGTGGCTATAATTCAGGCCAAAAAATACCAAAGATCGTTCACCGGAATCGATGATGCTATGTTGAAATGGCTGAAGCATGAAGCTTTCTTCCTGCATAACGCTTTCCAGTTTTTGCGCAATGATGTTCAGATTATGGGTATCAATTCGATAGGTATGGCGCCCTGCTCCACCCACTGTAGGTTTAATGACGGTGTCGGTCCATCCGGTTATTTCATGAAGATATTGAAGGCTTAGGTTTGAGCCCAACTCAATAAAACGTGTGGGTACTACGGCTATATTGTTACGGACCAAATCTGCAAGATAGTGCTTATCAATATTCCATTTAACCAGCTCATGACTGTTGATCAAATGAGTTTTTTGAGCGACAAAATTCAGCCAGCTTTTAAATTCCTCGAATCGATCGAAGTAATCCCAAGTGGAGCGAAAAATCACTGATCGGGTTGTTGACCAGTCAAACTCAGGGTCTGCCCAATCTTTCCTTTGTACTTGTAACCCACTCTCTTCCAATGCTTTTTGAACTATATGATCTTCAAAAAGAATATTTCGAACATATTCACCTGGATGGGATGGCTCAACGTACCGGGCATCAGTAAGTATTACAACGTCAAGATTTTGCATAAAAATTTATTATAGAAAGAATGAACCTATTCTTCCGTTAAAAACCAACACCTGTATCTGTTTTTACTTATGATGTAATTGCCAAAGCCATTATTTTTCATTTCTAATATATAAATGAAATACACAATCGGGTATAATTATTGAATTCAAGTAAAAAACAAGTAATAGCAATATCTGCATTTTTTCTGATATTAGGTGCAGCTTTTGCTACCTGGGCTTCACGTATCCCTGCGATCAGACATATTTCTGCCTTAGTTCCCGCGACGCTCGGATATGCCCTATTAGCCAAAGGAATTGGAACGGTTGTGATCATGCCGGCCGTTGCCCTTTTTTTAGATAGATTTGGCGTTAAAAGATCAGCGTTGTTTTTTGGTTCGGCTGTAGCACTTACGCTGATCCCAATGACCATATCACCAGATTGGATAATACTATCTTTAGTGTTGTTTTTAGCAGGCATAGCAGCCGGAGGATTTAATGTGAGTATAAATGCACTGGCTTCAAAATTGGAAATGGAAACCGGGCGTTCATACATGTCGTTGGTTCACTCCTTCTTTGGAGTTGGAGTCCTGCTGGGGGCCCTCACAGGAACGCTGTTGGCCGGGCTGAAAATATCAGCGAATGTTCACTTTTTTGGGATGGCTCTTTTGTTATTGTTGATACTCGGAGTGGGTTATAAATATTTACCAGAAGAAGTTCCAGATTCCATAAAACAAAGAACAGGGTTAAAAATACCTGAAGGTTCTGTTTTATGGTTAGGATTTCTTTGTTTCTTAGCGGCCTCAATTGAAGACTCAATTACTAACTGGGTTGCAATTTTTTATACCGACCATTTAGGTGTAAGTGAAGGAATGGCTCCAGTAGGTTATGTGGCGTATGCTGTTTCTTTATTACTCATGCGTTTTTTTGGAGACCGTTTAAAACCCAAATACGGAGCAAACACCCTAATTTCAGCAGGCTCCATACTTGCAGCATCTGGAATAATGTTGGCACTAATGACCACAAACATAATAGTAGCAACAATAGGATTTATTGGGGCGGGTTTGGGAGTTGCTTTAACATTTCCGATGATCTTTAGTGCTGCAGGTAGAAAGGGTTCCGTTGCTTTGGCGTCAGTTATAACCATGGGGGCAATTGGTGGAATGCTTTCTCAGCCTGTGATGGGATTACTGGTCGAAAATTTTAAACTGTTAGGCGGGTTTATGTTTATTTGTATATGTATGTTAGCCGTGGGGGCCGGCAGCTGGAAAACAGAGCTACTCACAAAATAGAACAACGGTCATCTATAACAGGAACAAAAGATGAAATTTGACGTTACAAGAACAATTCCACATAAAAATTGGGTGATATGAAATTATTAAGCTACGTACTGATTCTTTTCTTCTTTCCTGTAATTGCATTTGCACAAGTTGTTGATGATAGTGCTATTAACAAAATTCAAAAAGGGAATTACAGCATCGAAAAAGGTAAAATCCAGGTTACTTTTGCAGACACAGTTAGCCCCGATTTTATTGAAAAAGAAATGGGTTTGATGGGGTTAAAGTTGCTAAGTTCAAATTTTCAGCCCATTATGTTACGTGTTACTGAAATTCCTGAGGCCTTGACCATGAAAGACCTTGAAGATAATAAGTGGGTTGAGTTTATAATGAGTGAATCTGCTGGTCTTGACGAGAAAGAGTTTCAGGAAATAAATAAGGAAGACACGGTGGATAGTAAAAGAATCAATGATATGCTTGCCCAGCTAAATCATAGCGGGAAGTACGAATATATCATGCTTGGTTTAACATATGCTGCAACGGACGAGGCTATCTCAGAAATATTGAGTATTCATCCAGACCTAAATATTGAAATTGAAGAGAGAGGGGAACGAACAGCTGTTATAGAAACAAAACCAGATCAGGAACTTGCGGTAATGGATGAGCTCAATAAACTTTCATATGTGAAAAATACCGCAATGATTGGTTCTCTGGAGCAATAAGGTTGATGTTTATAATGAAATGCTGAAAGATTCACACCTGTTTATTTAAGTGAATGATAAAAAGAGAGCATAATTATGGATAAACAAGAAGCACCAATAAACAATTCTCCCTTTACAGACGAAGAAATTGAACATTTTGAACATTTACTAAATGAAGAGCTAAAAGAGGCTTCAACAAATATTGAGCAATTTGAAAATAGACTACAGGAGCTTGAAAGTAAGATGAATGACAAAAATTCCTCTACTGCTCATCATCAGGGGAATATTGGAACATCAGAAGATGAACGAGAGAAATATTATACACTTATACAAAAAGAGAAGGAAAAATTGAATGACATCAAGATGGCATTAGATCGCATTGAAACAGGTAATTATGGTATCTGCAATGTCACAGGTAAACCTATTCAAAAAGAACGCCTTCAAGTAAAACCATATGCGAAATACAGTGTAGATGCCGTCGAAAAAGCGAACTCAGCTTAAAACAATCCTAATTGTTGGTCTTGAAGCTCAACAGGGTCTTTAGGCAAAGCAGGAATGCTAATAAGGTCTGACAAGAGGGTATGAAAATGTCTGCATAGTTTAGCTTGTTGAACGCTGTCTGGTGAATGAATGAAGACATAAGGGTGGAGGCCATCTGAGATCCATTCTGCAACTATGATGGCCCATTCCTTTAAGTAAGGTTCATTATTCAAAATATCATTTGTCCCCACATATCTTAAAATAGGACGGGATGATGTGGTATCGAATCGGACAGGAACTTTAGGTTTCTTTTTTTGAGCCTCAGCAATGGAGGCTTCTGTGGCTTTAACAGAATGAAGTTTACGGGTATCGAAGATAATTCGGTTTACATCGTAACTTTTTAAAAGAGAAATGAGGTTTCTTTCGTGCTTGCCATGGTCAAAAAAATCCAAATGACGCATTTCAACAGCATAATTAAACGATTTAGGCAATATTGAGAAAATTTCTTCAAGCCTATATAACTCTTGGGGAGAAAAGGTATCAGGAAATTGTATCATAAACGGCCCGATCTTTTCCCGTATCGGTTCAAATAGACGAACAAAATCCAATACATCTCCCTTTGCATTGTGCATTCGTTTTTCATGAGTAATATATCGGGGAAATTTAAAACAGAATTTGAAGTTTTTGGGAGTTTGCTTTCCCCATCTAAGTATAGTTTTATCCGCTGGCACATTGTAGAATGTTGTATTGCCCTCAACAGCATTGAATACAGATGAATACTGAGATAAGAATTGTTCGGGTTTAGCATCATCCCTAAAGAATATACCTTTCCACTCCGGGAGGCTCCAGACGGCACATCCTAAGTGATATGGGAGTGAAGATTTTATCTTTCTAATCCGTTTGTATTCAGTTAACTTCGGCAATTAACTAAATCCCTTAATCAAATTCCAAGGCTAAACGTTCGATGATGTATTGTTTGGAACGGGGTTATATATACCGTAAGAGCTTAATCTGTTATGCCATTTGAGACACTCGACTACATTGTAGTTGCTGGATACATTTTGCTGATGATTGCCGTTGCCTGGGTTGCTAAAGTGCGCGGGCAAGAAACGCTTGATGATTTCTTTGCCGGAGGTAAGAATCTGCCATGGTGGTTAGTAGGTGTTTCTATGGTGGCCACCACCTTTGCCGCTGATACGCCACTTGCTATTACCGGGCTTGTGGCCAAGCAGGGAATTGCAGGAAACTGGTTTTGGTGGAATTGGATGATATCAGGAGTTGTCACAGTGTTCATTTATGCTAAACTTTGGAAGAGAGCGGATGTCCTGACTGATGTAGAATTTATTGAACTACGTTATGGAGGAAAACCAGCGAGTTTCCTTCGGGGATTCCGGGCGCTGTATTTCGCCTTTCCTTTCAACTGTATCATTATGGGATGGGTTACCGTTGGGATGGCGAAGATCTTAACTGTTGTGACCGGTGCTGATCAATGGATCGCAATTTTAGTGTTGTATGCACTTATCGCGTTATATATCGCCATTTCTGGGTTATGGGGGGTGATCGTAACAGATTTTGTGCAGTTTATTTTAGCGATGATCGGAACTATTGCACTTGCCTACTTTGCGGTAGATCATGTGGGAGGGCTTGCCGAATTGAAATCTCAGGTAACCAATTCTATGGGTTTTGATGTGCTCAGCTTCACCCATTTACCAATCCGGAAATTGCGATTACGACGGCTCTCATTTGGGTGGGGATGAATTGGTGGGCGGCTTGGTACCCTGGAGCGGAGCCAGGCGGAGGTGGTTATATCGCACAGCGTATGTTTTCAGCTAAAGATGAGCGAAATGCAGTTGGCGGGACATTGCTTTTTAATATACTGATGTATGCCGTACGACCCTGGCCATGGATCTTAGTTGGATTGGTCTCACTGGTAGTATTTCCAAATCTGTCAGATCCGGAAACGGGTTACCCTCTTATGATGCTGGAAGTATTACCGGTTGGCTGGATGGGATTATTGATGGTAGCTTTTCTTTCTGCTTTTGTATCCACCATTTCTACGCAGTTGAATTGGGGAACTTCGTACGTTGTAAATGATTTCTACAAGCGGTTCATGAAAACTCCGCAGGAATTTGAATCCAATAAAAAAGCTCAAAAGCATTATGTAGTTGTTTCCAGAATAGCTACGGTATTGATGGCGGCTTTGGGTGTGGCGGTCTCTTATTTCTTTGAAACGGTTTCAGGTGGTTGGGAATTTATTCTCTCGCTAAGTGCAGGTATTGGAGGCGTGCTGATGCTCCGCTGGTTCTGGTGGCGCATTAATGCCTGGAGTGAAATTGTGGCTATGATCGCGGCGATGATAGGAGCAATATTTTCTAATCAAATGGGATACGAATTTGCCTGGAGTATGATCTACACAACCGCTTTTTCTACGATCGCATGGTTGATTGCGACTTTTATCACCAAACCGGAATCAGACGAAACACTGAAAAAATTCTATGCCAAAGTACATCCCATGGGCAACTGGAAACGATTCTCGGATGGCATTCCTTCTCCAGACGGACTCATTCCATCATTGATTAATATTGCGATGTCACTGTCGGCTATATTCTTTTTTTTGTATGGATTGGGTCAGATCTTCTTTTTCAATATTGGAACCGGAATTGCGTTTTTAGTAGGCGGCTGCATTTTTGTGTGGGCTGTTGTCCGCAGAATTTAATTCCCATAAAATGATTGAAATGTAGCAACCTTGTAGTATCCGATAAGGCCTGCGAGGATTTTTCGATCGCTCGCAGGTCTTTTTAATGGAAACCAATAACTATGAAGCTTAAAAAAGCAGTTCAACCCGAAGATATTCCCAAGCTATTCAAAGAAGCCTGGATGAATCGTGATGCAGATATGCTGGCTTCCTTATTTACTGAAGATGCTGAATTCGTGAACGTAGTTGGACTTTGGTGGCATACCCGAGAGGATATTCGTCAGGCACACGCGTATGGTTTTGAACGTATTTTTGGGGATTCAGATCTTGCCGTTCGGGAGGTAAAAGTTAAAATGCTTTCTGATGAAATTGCCACTGTACACGCCAGGATGCGCCTCAAAAGTCAAACTAAAAAGGGTGCAATTGATGTCCCGTCAATTCGCCAAAATATTTTCTCTTTTGTGGTTCAAAAGTTCGGGAAAAACTGGAAATGTGTTTCCGCACACAATACGGATATCATTCCTGGCGCTGAAACAAATATCATTGACGAAGCTGGTAACTTTAAATCCGTCAATTACCGAAAATAAACTGTACCCGAAAATTTATCTTAGTATTCAGATTTACAATTCTCCTGCAACATCGTAAGCACATGCTGAAAATCATCGGGTAGATCTGAATCAAAGCGAACCATTTCACCGGACGAGGGATGTTCAAATCCAAGTGTTTTAGCATGTAGTGCTTGCCGGCCAAGTCCCGTAATTAAGTTGTGAAACATTGCTTTTCGTGAACCGGTATTCGGGCCGTATCGGACGGAAGTTCCGCCGTAGGTTTGATCCCCAAAAACATGATGGCCCAAATGGGCAAAGTGCACTCGGATCTGGTGCGTTCGTCCCGTTTCAAGCTTCACCTCAACCAAACTTAGGTAATCAAAATACTCGAGTACTTTATAATGCGTGATCGCTGATTTTCCTTGTCCTTCTGGCTTTACGGTCATCAATTTTCGGTCTCTTTTGGACCGTCCAATATCGCCTTTAATCGTGCCTTCTTTTTCCGGAGTTCCCCAGACGATGGCCCAGTAGGTTCGTTCCACATCTTTTTCCTGAAACAGCCCGCTGAGTTTAGCTAATGTTTCATCGTTCTTGGCGACCACTAATAAACCGCTGGTGTCTTTATCCAGCCGATGTACAATTCCCGGTCGCAGGTTTTCGTCTTCCTCTTCTCCAGCCAGCTCATCCACATGATACATGAGTCCGTTTACAAGGGTGCCGGTCCAATTTCCATAGGCCGGATGTACGACCAGATCGGCTTCTTTATTCACGATGATGATGTCGTCATCTTCATATACGATGTTTAATTCCATTTCTTCCGGCTTGGCCTCTGGCGGCGGAGGCTTAGGAAGTTCTATGAAGATTTCATCCCCCGGCTGCATGATGTAAGAGTTCTTTTCCTGTTTTCCATTTACGGTCACATATCCATCATTAATCGCTTCCTGCACTTTGGTCCGTGAGGCATTCTCCACAAAAGAAGTGATATATTTATCCAAACGAATATCCGTATGCTGCCCATCTGGAACAGTATGTTCGAAGATCGTAGATTGTCGGTCTTTGCCAGCTTTCTTTTCCATGATTTTAAGGTAAGCAGATTTTGGCTTTGTTTTACCTAAGAAGAAATTTTGTAAGGAATTGGTTTTTCATCACTCTAACTAATGAATAGAAATGTTAAATGTTAAATGGTGATTTTTAGATGGAGCTGTTATGAGCAAAGAAAATGTCATAGTTGATAAGAGTTTTAAGTTTGCATTATCTGTTATTGAACTATACAAAGTACTAGTGCAGAATAAAGAGTTTGTGATCTCTAAACAGCTTTTGAGATCTGCGACAAGCATTGGAGCTAATATTGAAGAAGCATCTGCAGCCTCAACCAAAAAAGACTTTGCTTATAAGATGTCTATTTCATCTAAAGAAGCGAGGGAAACCAGATATTGGCTAAAATTGTTAGACAAAAGCCAAATTATCGAATTCGATTACTCGGCTTATATGGAAGATATAACGGAACTCATTAGAATACTTACGGCCATTGTTAAGACTGCTCAAAAAGAGCAATAAGGACATTTAACATTTAGCATTTAACATTTAAAATTCTAACCTTAGAACAAAAATTAAAAAACCTAAAATTCCATGATAAAATCACTTTATATAAAAGACTTCGCCCTTATCGATGAGTTGGAGGTTGAGTTTGAAGAGGGATTGAATATTTTGACCGGGCAGACGGGGGCGGGTAAGTCCATCATTATTGGAGCGCTGAATATGATCCTGGGTGAGCGCGCGGATACCGATGTAATCCGTCGTGGGGCCGACAAAGCCATTGCGGAAGCCACTATGAGGGTTGGTAAAGAAGAGGAACTGAAGAGCTTGTTTGAAGAAAATGAAGTGGATTTCAGCGAGTATGTGATCCTTCGGCGGGAGATCCGGGGAACCGGCAGCCGGGCTTTCATTAACGATACGCCGGTGAATATCAGTGTACTGAAAGCAGCAGGTGATTTGTTGGTAGACTTACACGGACAGCACGATCATCAGTTACTACTCAAAGAAGAAAATCACCTGGGTGTGATCGATGGGTTTGGTGAAATTGATCCAATACTGAAAGGGTATAAAGCTGAGTACCGGAAAATGCAGGATTTACAAAAAGAGCTTCGATCGCTGAAGAAACGTGAATATGAGCTACAGGAAAAAACAGAGCTGTATCGTTTTCAGGTGAATGAGCTGGAAGAAGCCCGACTGGGCGAAATTGATCTTGAGCAGCTGGATTCCGAAATGAATTTATTGGATAACGCCGAAGTGCTCGACCAAAAAGCAGGTGCCATTTCTGAAATGGCCGATTCTGATGACGGCAACATCATTCAGCTCCTTAACTTTTTGAAGCTGAATTTAGAGGACCTTTCCCGTATTGAGCCTGAGTTTGAAAATTATCTTCAGGAGATTAATGCGGCTCGAGTGAGTGTAAATGAAGCCATTGCCTTTGCAGAACGGTATCGAAACAGCATCGAGTTCAACCCAAAACGGCTGGAAGAATTACGACAGCGACAATCGGAGCTGAACCGACTGCAGAAAAAATACCAGCGCGATCTGCCGGAACTCATCAAATATCTGCACGAAATACAACGCGAACTTTCTATTGCCGATAATTTTGACCTGGAGATCGAAAAGTTAGAAGATAAAATTTCTACACAGGCTGAAGTTCTGAAAGAACATGCTATTTCTCTTCACCAAACAAGAGAACAAATTGGCGAAAAATTATCTGAACAGATTCAGAAGGAACTCGCCAAAGTGGGCATTCCGCATTCCAAGATGGAGGTCCGGGTAGACTGGATGCTCTCCGACAATGGCTGGATAGAGATAGAAGGCAAAACCATCGACTGTACCGAAACCGGTTGTGATGATGTACGATTCTATATTTCTACCAACAAAGGCGAGGAGCCAAAACCGCTGGCAAAAATTGCATCCGGGGGTGAGATCAGCCGTGTGATGCTAGCGCTGAAAACTATACTCGCCAAGGAACAAAGCCTGCCGGTTATGATCTTTGATGAAATCGATACTGGGATCAGCGGCGAGATTTCTGAGAAGGTCGGCGTTTCTATGCGGAAACTGTCTGAGCATTGCCAGATCATAGCCATTACGCATCAACCGCAAATTGCGAGTCAGGCTCACAAGCACTACAAAGTGGCAAAGGTAGAGGAAGGCGAACGAACCGTGACGCGCATCATTCCGCTTTCCGATGAGGAGCACATCCACGAGATCGCCAGCCTGATGAGCGGTTCACAGATCACCGATTCAACATTGAACAGCGCCCGTGAATTGATCGAGAAGAATACGTTTAAAAACTGAATTAACCACAGAGAACGCAGAGGTACATGGAGTTTTTTAGTTTATGATTCTCAGTGAAACTCTGTGCACTCCGAGGTTTACAATATAGCGCGGGCGATCAATGATGCCGGATGTTCTGCTTTTCGATCCACCCCATCCTTGATCTGGTGACGACACGAAAATCCAGGGGCACAAACTTCATCTTCCTGATTTTCCCGAAGCGCCGGGAATAACACCAATTCCCCAATTTCCTGAGAGACGTCATAGTGATCTTTCTCATAGCCAAAACTACCCGCCATTCCGCAGCAACCGGTTTCCAAAACGTCCACCTCGTAACCTGCCGCTTCCAAAGCCTTCACCGTTGGTTCATTTCCAACCAGCGCTTTAGTGTGACAATGTCCGTGCAGCATCACTTTTTGGTGTGAACCTGAGGAGGGAATTCGATCTTTATTATTGGCCACAAATTCCTCAAAAGTAAAAGACTGACGAGCCAGCTTATTAGCAAGTGGTAATTCATCTGTGTCACAAAGTTCCAGGAATTCATCTCTTAACGTCAGGATCTCCGAAGGTTCTAATCCCACTACTGGAATTCCAGTCTCTGCATATTCTTCAAATTCCGACAATACTTTTTGGGTAATGCTTTTTGCTTCTTTTAAAAATCCTTTGGAAAGTTGTGGTCGGCCCGTTTCCATGGCTTTTGGAACGATCACCTCATAGCCCATTTTTTCCAACACATTTACGGCGTTCATCCCAATTTCTGGATCGTTGAAGTTGGTAAACAGATCCACAAATAACACCACTTTGTCCTCAGATCTTACGACTCCATTTCGCTGGTGTTTTTTGAAAATGGAACGAAAGGTCTTGGGTGCGAACTCTGGCAAGTCTCGACGAGCATCAATCCCAAAAATATTTTCAAACACCCATTTTCCGGGCTTTGTACTTACTACTTTATTGGCCAGGTTTGGAGTGATTGATGCCAGCGGAAACAGCTTTCCGGCATCTGCAAAGAAACGTTCAGTGATCTTAGAGCCATTTTGTTCGTGCCAGCCATTCATAAATTCGGCTTTCATTTTGCCCATATCCACGTTGGCGGGGCATTCACTTTTACACGCTTTGCAGCTCAGGCACAGGTCAAGCGCTTCCTTCAATTCCTCAGATTCGTAGCCCTGTGGATCTTTGCCTGCAAAAACCTGACGAAAAACATTGGCACGGCCACGCGTTGAATCTTTCTCATCTTTAGTGGCCATATAAGAAGGGCACATGGTGCCTCCACTTTCAGCCAGCTTGCGACATACTCCGGCGCCATTACATAATTCCATAGCGCTACCAAAAGCTCCTTCTTTTCTCCACGCAAACACAGTATCGGGAGCAGGGCGCTTGTATTGAGGAGAAAATCGAAGGTCTTCATCAATGGGTTTTGGTTTAACGATTTTCCCAGGGTTGAAGATATATTCTGGGTCCCAGATCTCTTTAACCTGCTGTAACACGGGAAGCATTTCATCGCCCAATATCTTTCCGATATAAGGAGCTCGTACACGACCGTCACCATGCTCTCCAGATAAAGAGCCATTGTATTTCTTAACAAGATCAGCGATCTCATCGGCCATCACCTTCATCTTGTTTAACCCAGTTTCCGTAAAAATATCGATCTGGGGGCGCAAGTGAAGTTCACCAACAGAAGCATGAGCGTAAAACACACAATGAGTATCATGTTTAGCTAAAATCTGTTCAAACTCTTTCACGTATTCCGGAAGATCTTGAACACGAACGGCAGTATCCTCGCAAAATGAGGGAGAACGCCCATCATCTCCCAATCCCATAAGCAGGCCAAGCCCGGCTTTTCTAAGATCCCAAACCCGTTTCATTTTATTTGCTTCAGAAATGATGGGATATGCGTAGCCAAGGTTTTTTTTCTTTAAAACAGAAGCCATTTTTTTGGCTTTTTGTTGCAGAACATTCAGGTCGTTTCCTTCAAATTGAGTAATCAAGATATACCTTGGATCACCTTCCAAAAAGAAACGGTTTTTGCTTTGCTCGATGTTACCTTTGGTTGCATCCAGTATGATGTGATCTACCAGTTCTACAGCCGCAGGTTCAAAATTTACGATCTCAACGGCGGCTTTCATCGCTTCTCCAAGCGTTTCAAACTGTGGCACTATCACTAACTTATGGTCATCAAGCGGACTTAGATCAAGCTTAGCTGAGCATGTCATGGCGAGCGTACCTTCACTCCCACAGAGCAATTCACAGAGATTGAACTTTCTTCCATTAGGGTTGAAAGGCTGCATTTCCAGCATCTTATCAAGTGCATAGCCGGTATTACGGCGAATGATATCTTTATGGGGATAGCTTTTTTCTATCAGTTCCCGGTTTCGCTCCAGCAATTTGATCATGGAACGATAGATGTGCCCTTCAAAGTCATTCTGCTTTTTTTTGGCCTCCAGTTCTTTTGATGTCAATGCTTTAAAGGTCGTTTTAGACCCATCACTGAGTATGGCTTCCACTTCAAGTGTATGTTCCCGTGTAGTTTGATACTTAGTGGAGAACGAGCCGGATGAATTATTCCCGATCATCCCACCGACCATACAACGGTTTGTGGTAGCCGTATCCGGGCCAAAAAGCAGTTGATGTTTAGCTGCCTCCCGATTCAACGTATCGCGAATAACGCCGGGTTGAACATGAGCAATATTAGAATCCGCATTGATGCTAATAATCTGGTTCATAAATCGGGAAACATCCATGATCACGCCTCCCCCGGTTGTTTGTCCTGCAAGGCTGGTTCCTGCACTTCTGGCCGTGATCGTGAAACCCTCAAGGTTAGCTTGTTTTACTAACGCTTGAATGTCGTCTGTGGATTTTGGGAAAGAAACACCCTGGGGGACTTCTTCATATAAAGAAGCATCCTGAGCGTATAATTTTCGTGTGAGTGAGTCGCGTTGAATCAAAGTTATTCTTGCTGAGTTAGTGCAGTAGTTTGAGGCTAATTTGCGTGAATTTCAATATAAAAACAGATAATAAATGGGATTAATTCTCAAGTATCCATGTTGAAAGAGTGTCAGTAAAGCCGGAAATAAATTTCTTTTCCAGTGTTTGATATTCGATAACCTGACCAGTATTGGCTTTTTGAAATAAATGATTGGCATTTGAAAATAATTCAATTTCGTATCTACTCTCGGATCGTTCTAAAGCACGCTTTATGGGTTGTCTATTCAAAGTTTCGGTTACTTGTGTATCCTTTCCTCCAAACAAAACCAATACGGGAATTTCAAGTTGTTCCAGGTCGATTTTAGGATCATAAAAAAGAAGCGATTGCATTTGGGGTGAGCTATATGCCTGCTCTAACTGTGATGCTTGTTCTTGTGCAAGAGAATCAATATTCCCTAAATTCGCACGCTGACTCACAGAAAGTGTATTGAGCATCTTTTTGTAATGGGAAGCATAATTTTCTTTTGTTGTCTCAATGTGTCCGTTATGCCTTATAGCTTCCATAAGTGATTCCCGTAAATTAATCTCCTTCTCAACCTGTGCTTCAGGATAGATGCCAGAGCCAAAAGCTTCTTTAACCTGAAAACGGAGTACATCCTTTAATGGAACTCCTGTAGAAGCCATCAGGATCAGTTTATCAATTTTTTCATTTTGTGCAGCCAGTTTACCTGCAACTACACCACCCTGACTATGACCAAGTAATATTATTTTTTGAAATTGATGATTTTCCAGGGTGAGTAAATGATCAATAATGGCGCCAACATCCTCAGAAAGCATTTGAAGAGTAGCCTCAGCAAAAGCTCCGGATGATTGACCCACTTGCCGGTCATCAAACCTAAAACTGGATATACCTTCCTTTTTTAGTTGTTCAGATAGTTCTGCAAATACCTTAAAGCCAAAAATATTGGAATCCCGGTCTTGAGCCCCACTCCCGGAAATCAAGATCACAAGTGGACTTGGTTTAGAATTATCAGGGGTTACAAGTGTTCCGCCAATGGTGTTATTATCCGCTGTTATAATAAGATCTTTTCCAAGTCCCGTTTTTTGGTCTTTTGCCTCTATCTTATGCTGTTTCTGAATCTCAAATGGAAAAGATGCGGCCCCCTGACTATATGTTCCCCGAATGAGGCTATCCGCCTGGAAAGTGCCCTCAAATTTTCCGTTTCCCTGCCCGGTAAAGAATGTGAGAAATACAGAATCTGCACGTTGCTCAGCTTGTGTGAGTTTTAAACCCATAGCCCCCTGTTGGGGTATATCTATAGTACCTGTTAAATTATTCGATTCGCCTTCAATATTAAAAATGACCTTTAACTGCTGGCCTTGAATATTGATAGCACCTTCCCAATTTCCAAGAATGCTGGTCTGAGCATGCAGGTTTAGGACTGAGAATAAAAAGGTTGATAGAAAAAGAATAAAACTTCTCATAATGGGATTTTATGAAGTATGTTGAAATGCAAAATGCTTTACTACCCGCTTAACGATCTCATCTCCAATGGCAAGTCCGGCCGTTGCAGCAGGACTTGGTGCGTTCAATACGTGAATCTGTCGGTCAACCACTTCAAAATAAAAATCATCGAGAATCTCTCCATTTGGCTGAAGTGCCATGGCGCGAATTCCGGATGGGGATACTTGCAAAT
>JAVLBT010000051.1:0-17974 GCA_031580945.1 Gracilimonas sp. | reverse complement strand
GTAGTGGGAAGCCCACAAGATATCATTGATAAGATTATGTATCAGCATGAGATCTTTGGACATGATCGTTTTCTTCTGCAGATGAGTGTGGGCAGTGTTCCGCACAATAAATTGTTGCGATCTATTGAGCTGTTTGCGAAAGAGGTGGCACCTGTTATTAGAGAAAAATTGGGTAAGGGAAAAGTCCAAGCGGACGTTTGAAATAGTTGAGGATCTGGTTAATTTGGTTAGAAATGAACCCAAATGACCATTAACAATTTCCCAAAAACCAAATCAAACACCAAGTTTTTTACGGCGATTTTTTAATTCCTGGGAAGCTTTGGCATAGCCACCATCTGTGCCGTCCACAAAGTGAATGTGGTCACTTTGGTAGCTGCGGACATAGCATGTTACCATGGCCGCAAAGGAAGGATGAACCCCGTAAGCCAGTTTTTTCTTTTTAAACAGATCTTCAAGAAAAGCAGTGAGATCCATGCGTTGCTGAACAGTTCCTGTAGCAACAAAACGAAGTCCGTCGCCGAATTTTTTATAGTCAGCATGTTTTACAAAATCCGGTTTATAATCGCCCCAATCTGTAGCGGATGTTTTCTTTTTAAATTTCATAAGGTAGAGGCCAGTCACAAGTTGAAAAACCATCATAGCTGCATGTTTTATTTTTTTCACAATAGTGGGGGGCTGTGTTCTTAGTTTCCATTCAACACCAAGAAGCAGAGGATTTTTGGTCATTTTCAGAGCGTCTTCATGAATGGGATGGAAGGATTCATCTGAACCATAAATTTTTTCGATCTGTTTAAAACATTCTTCATAAATATCTACTCTTTCATCATCGTCTTTTCCAAAAGCCTGAATGATGTAGGCTGCAACTTCATCTTTTACGCTGGGAACTTCACTCCAACGGCACTCTAAGCCTGAGAAATCTGCTTCTACTGGTTCAATTCCCTTTAAAGTATCGTTTTCTTTGATATAGTTTTCTGCAAAAGTAACTCCGGTTCCCCAAAAAATTGTCTGATTTATAATTTCCGATAATCTGAGTCTGGCAACACTGATTTCGTGGCCATTTTCTCTAATTTCTTTGACGGAAATAACTCCAGTGGCCATTTCTAAGCCGTAAGCGTTTTTGACCGCCTGTTTACAAAAGGACATAATGCCTTTTATCTTGTCAATATCATTATTTGGTAATGTGATTAGGGAGCCATCACCACCAAAAAGATAGGGTAGAATACTATCTGAATTATAGAAGTTGTTCAGAGCAGCGATAATAGATGCACCAGCCATATTTACTTCTTTATATTTTCCAAGACGAATGGCATCGGTAGAACTACGGATATCGGCAAGTGCGACAAGCCAGTCATCTGGCAATGGGGTATAGGCATCGTAATTTGAGACTTCGCGGAAAGAAGGAATTATTTGTAAGTCTTGATAAAATTCTTCGTTGGTCATTCAGGAAGTATTTCTAAATTTATCTGCAGACACAAAAATAGATAAAATAATAGTGGATATACTTTTATTATTTATTGAGAATTCAAGCCTTCAGTTTTTTTAAGTACGGGTTAGATCGAATAACAGATTGCTTTTGAGATATTGATGTGCACTAAGAGTATCTGAATTATCCAGCACCACCTGATGCCCCACCCCCAGCTGAGCCTGCTGAAGCACCTCCTCCAATACTTCCGCCACCGGCCGTTGCCGTACCGGTTGCAGCAAGAGTACTAAAAGAGCTTGCAATATTTGCCGGGGAGGAACCTGATCCCGGTAAAATGGCAATCCAGTAAATAGCTGCCAAGGCACCAGGATGTTGCTCAAAAATGGTTTCTACCGGTTTTTTTCCAAGCCCAAAAGCAATGGAATAAATAAAATGTACTCCCAGCAATTCTTCAGATATAGAATGTTCTTCGGCATTTTTAAGAGCTGAACGATAACTTTTCCATCTTCTGTATAGTTCTTCTCCCTTTGGTGTCCGACGAATAATGACCATTGAGAGGACTAAACCAATGAATGATACTCCCATTCCAATAAACAACAAAGGGTGTAATAAGAACAGCAAAACGGTGGAGGCTAAAAGTAAAATACTTTGTACTCCGGCATTCCAATAGGCACCGGTATAGCTTCCAAGATCAATCCATTCTTTTGATTTACAGTAATGTTTTAGCTCTTTTTTCCATTGGTAAAACCATTTCGTCATTGCTGATTGATTGTAATTAAAAATGTCGTCCAATTTATTGCTTTCATGCTCTATGCGAGCTTTCATAAATTCTATCAGGTTTTGCTCAAAAGCTACTACATCACTTCCTGGTTCCTTATCGGTGGGGTGAACCGTGAAATAAGAATCCTTCGAACTCATCCAACCTTCATCTTCAGGTTCATTTTCTTTTATAGTGAAATAATCTTGCCGGGCAAGATCAAGTAGTGTTGCCATAATTAGATTGTGAGTAACGGTTCGGTTCATCAGTAACCAACCAATCGCTGCAGGTTTTTCTCTGCCAGGAATCATGATACTTTCATTTACCGACAAATTAATTGTATGACGGCTTCCATACCTACGGTAGAAAAATATGAAGGCGATTATACTGATTCCGGCAATGATTATGGAGATCTCAATTGCTAATGCCTCCCGTTGTTGTTCTTTTTCTGCTGCTTCTCTTTGAGCTTCTATAAAATCCTGTTCTTCTTGCTCGGCCTGGGTAAGGTTAAAATCAGGATCGGTAACTTGAATGGCCTCTTCATTAAAAACAGCTGTGGGGAAAAGCGTTCGGATGGTTACAGCCTGACTTCGACTGATATTCTCTCCATCAAACTGAAAGCCATTGGTGAGGAATGATGACTTTATTTTCCAGGCAGGCTCTCGGACCCATGCGTGTAGTTGGGATGCAGAGACCTCCCCGGGTAGTCGTACTGAAATATTAAATGTTTCCGTAGATTTTTCACGTCCGGAAGCAGCATAGGTCCAAAAAAATTCACTCCATTCGGGTCCAATTACAACAGCCTTTTGCAAAGTATATTTGACGGTAAAAGTGCGCCGTTCATCCTCCGCATCAAAAAACCATTTGATGTTGAAAGCTTGATCAGACTCTTCCACCAAAAATGTTTCCGGCTCTTCGGAATTTAAATTAGTGAAGGAGGATCCTTCCTCAGAAATATGAATGTCCCGGATTGCAGAGTAACCGGATTTAGGAAGTCGATAATTAGCCCAGGAATAGGAGCCATCAAAAATATAAGTCCGGTGCTCAGTTATAGTGATGCGTCCATCCTCATGAACCAATACCTCTATCCGTAATTCCGGTATAGCATATTCTTTGGCATGAACCGAAATTGAAAAGCAAATCGGAATTAGTAGTAATAAGAATAAATTAGTGAACCATTTAATTTTCATAGTTTCTGTAATTGATGAAAAATAATAATAGCATAATTGAGGCATAATTGAGGCATAATTGTACTGAAAATAGCTTCAAAAGTTGCCATAAAAACATAAATATGTTAATATGTACGCATGAGGACTACAGTAGACTTGCCAGATGATTTAATGAAGAAGGCTAAAATGAAAGCCATTGAGGAGGGAATTACGCTTAAAGATCTTTTAAAAAGGAGTATTGAGAAAGAACTGAATTCCAGTAAAATCAATAGCAAAGAAATGCCCTGGAAAGCATTTGAAGGAACAGTAGATCTAAAAGATTATAAACCCGAGGATAGTGCTTTCAACTTAGTTTTTGGTAAGGCATGGATGCCAGAAGCAGAGTTTTTTGGATCTGTGAATGAACCGGATTCAAAAGGTGAAAGTGATTGATTTTACTTGATACCCATATTTGGCTTTGGTGGTTATCGGGTGATAATCTCATTTCTTCTGATGAGAGACAAGCATTGGATCAATATGCTCTTCGAAATGAACTTTGCATTTCTTCAATTACTATTTGGGAGGTTGAAATATTAGATCGGAAAGGGAAGCTAAGTTTTTCACCAAATTTTGAGCTTTGGATGCAGAAAATACTCAATATTGATTCCTTTAAAATCTTACCTATTCAAACGGATGTTATAATGGCTCAGCGCTCACTACCTGAGGACTTTCACGGAGATCCAGCCGATAGACTTATTGCGGCAACATCTATCAAAACAGGAAATCCGCTGGCAACCAAAGATCAGAGGATCATTGACTCCGGAGCATGTGAGATCTGGAATATATAGATAAGTTCTTTAGGTTTGGTTTTTTTACCCAAAATTCCAGGTCACACCACGGCCAATTTCCGGATCAGGATAGTTCCAGTCTACCGCGCCCTGATCACAAGCATACATGCACGTTCCACACTCAATACAATCTTCTACCTGAAAATGCACCTGATTGTTCTCATCCATGGTGTAACAATTAGCAGGACAAACCCAGGTAGTACATTTATGCGGACAGGTTGAATTACAAATATCTGTATCTACCACAATATGCGGCTTGATCTCTGATTTAGCCTGGTTTCGATAGCTTACAAGTCCGAGGCGTTCGGTGAGTTTTAGGTTTTTCATGTCTTTTATATTTAGTGAAAAGTGAAAAGGTAAAAGTGAAAAGTTCATTTACACCTTTTCAGATTTCTGAAAATTTTGGTATTTATTTGCGAACTATTAGCCTAACGGGGTACTATGATTAAACTGAATCACAAAGATTTAAATGTATATAAAAAAAGTATAGAGTTAGTTAGCGAGATCTATCGGTTGACTGAAAAGTTTCCAAAGACTGAAAAATTTGGCTTATCAAGTCAAATGAGACGAGCCGCTGTTTCAATTCCTTCGAATCTATCTGAAGGCGCCTCCAGAAAATCCTATAAAGATCGAAAACGATTTTATCGAATTTCAAGATCTTCGCTGGTAGAACTCGATACTCAACTCGAAATTTCAATTAATCTCAATTATCTAAATAACAAAAAAATAAAGAAGGTTGAAAAACTAGCAAATGAAGTATTCGCAATGCTATCAAATATGATCTAAGCATTTTTACGTTTCACTTTTGCCTTTTCACTTATAGAGACTTTCCTGCCTTAAATCCTAATTTCGCCAATTCCCAGTAAGAAGCATGTCGCTTCACGGCTCCTTTCAGAATATCTTTAGACTTCGGCGTTGGTTCATTCTTAATGGTGAAGAACTGCCGGCCAAAGTCGCAGATCAAATTCGGTACTTTTTGCTGCATGGTTTCGGTATGAAGCAGATGCACAGCGTCCTGAAAACCATTGATGTCTTTCATTACATAACTTTCGTCCATAGCTTTACGGTAGTCCTTCAACGTTGCCGAACTAAAATCTTCCTTCTCTTTGGCTTTAACAATCGTTTCAGCAGCAAGAATTCCGGATCGCATTGCATAATCCATTCCCTGAATAGCTTTACCGGCATTCATCAATAAATTAGCAGACTCACCGGCCAGTAAAATACCATCTTTGTATAATTCTTTGGGCATAGCCCGTTTGTCTCCGGAAGACACCACGTGCGCTGAATATTCCACTACCTCACCATCTTTGATAATATCAGCAATGGCCGGATGTGTTTTGAAGTGATTCAATGCATCATGCGGACTTTTTTTCTTTTCCCGCATATCTTTAATGCCCAGCACCAATCCAAGCGAAATTGTATCGCGGTTGGTATATAGAAATCCGCCGCCTTCCACGCCATCAGTTGCCCAGCCTACGAATTCGTTACTCATCCCGCTAAGTCCGTTAAGCTGAAATTTCTGTTCCAATACTTCCTGATCAAATCGAATGATCTCTTTGATGCCGGTAAGCATGTGGTCAGCCGGTACATATTTATCCTGAAGGCCAACCTGTCGTGTAAGCAAGTTGTTTACGCCTTCCGCGATGATCACAGAATCAGAATGAAATTCATCTTCCCCGGTTCGTATACCCACGGCCTTGTCATCTTCCATAAGTACTTCATCTACCTTGATGTTAGTGGCAATGAAAGAGTCCATGGCATAATCGGATGCATCAATGGCTTCTTGCACTTTACCAGACAGCCAGTTGTCGAATTTTGACCGAAGTACCACGACTCCGGTATAGGGGGTTTCATTGAAATGCGAAGACTTGAAATCGAGCGTAAAAGCAGACTGTTCGTCCATGAGTGTGAGTCGGCGATGATTGATGAATCGCTCCCAGCCACCATCTTCTTCCTCCCAATAATTTGGAACGAGTTTGGCCAGATCACTTCCCCATAATACTCCTCCCGAGACATTTTTTGAACCAGCAAATTCTCCCCGCTCAATGAGAAGGAATTTCATGTTATTTCGGGCGAGGGTCATTGCAGCAGCTAAACCAGCAACACCGCCTCCAATTACAATACAATCAAACTTTTCGTCCATAGTGTTTTATTTGGGTGAAAAGTGAAAAGGTTAAAGTGAACGGTTTTGCCTTTTCACTTTTAACCTTTCAACTTTTTGAGTTCTTCGATGAAAGGAGGGAGCACTTTGTACAAATCTCCAACAAGTCCATAATCAGCAATTTCGAAAATCGGTGCATCTGGGTCTTTATTGATAGCTACAATTACTTTTGAATTTGCCATACCCGCTACGTGCTGGATGGCTCCTGAAATTCCTACCGCAATATAAAGTTGTGGAGACACCACCTTTCCGGTCTGACCGATCTGTAAACTCGGGTCATAAACTCCGGCTTCCGTAAGAGCACGAGAAGCTCCGATTCCAGCATTCAACACTTCAGCTAATTCTGATATGAGTTTCTGACCTTCTTCATCTTTGACACCACGGCCAGCAGCTACAATCGATTCTGCTTCGTTAAGATCAATTGTATCACCGGAAGCTGAAATGATTTCTTTAAGCGTGGCTTTGATTTCGCCATCATTCATACTGAAATCTATATATTCGACTTCAGCTGATATTTCATTTTCAACAAGGTCATAAGAACCAGAACGGACGGAAACGAGTACCGTGTTTCCTTTGGCTTCAGTATTAGAAATAATTTTTGCGGCCATGACCGGTCTTTTGGCTTTCACACCTCCGTCGATCAATTCGAAGGAAGATACATCGGGTAGCACTGCGGCATTTTGGTTCGCCGCAAGTGCGCCTAAAATATCTTTAGTACCTTCAGTAGAAGCGAATGCAAAAATAGATGGATTTGCAGTTTCCATTACGTTGGCTAAAGCTTTCAGTAATGGAGTGTTCAAGTGATTTTTGAAGATCGGATCTTCGACTACATAAACTTTAGAAGCGCCGTATTTCTCTATGCCTTCCACAAAAGAAGACGCGTTAACGTCTACCACAACCGCTTCTACCGAATGTCCGCCTTGGTCTGCAAGTTGTTTACAATGGGAAAGTACCTCTAAAGAAGATCGTTTAATTTTGCCGTCTGCAATGGCGATGTGGGTAAGTAAAGTGCTCATTCGATTTCTCGTGTATTTATAAATTCCTTGTTACTAATTTTAAATGTTAAGTGCTAAATGTTAAATGGGGAACCATTTAACATTTAAAATTCAAGCATTTAACATTATATCACATTTGCTTCGGTGTCCAGCAGTTGGGCTACTTCGCGGGCAATTTCATCGGGTTCGCCTTCATATTTCTTGCCAGCTTCGCGTTCAGGTTTTTCTTCATACCCTAAAACAGAAGTTTTTGGTGTGAGTTGGTCTTCACTTAATCCTAAAGACGAAATCTCCACTTGCTCTACAGGCTTACGTTTGGAAGCCATAATTCCTTTCAAGTTTGGGATGCGGGGCTCATTCATGTCATTAGAACAGGTTACCGCACATGGAGTTGGAAGCTCAATCATTTCCTGTCCGCTGTCGCCCTGACGTTTTACAATTAGTTTTCCGTCTTCGGCTTCAAGTCCAACGGCGTTGGTAGCATAGGGTAGATTCAACATCTCAGCTACCATGCTTCCTGTCAGTCCGGCATCGGTATCCTGCGATTGTTTACCGAGTGAAAGTACATCGTATTCTTTATCATTAAAGAATTTTGCAAGAATGCGAGCATAGGAGCCTGAATCATATTTTTCTTCTCCGGAGGTGAGGATATGAGTAGCTTTGTCAGCACCCATAGCTAATGATTTACGAATGGTTTCTGAAGCTTTAGACGAGCCAATACAAACAA
Source organism: Gracilimonas sp. (assembly GCA_031580945.1). GTDB lineage: Bacteria > Bacteroidota > Rhodothermia > Balneolales > Balneolaceae > Gracilimonas. The sequence goes on along the minus strand of JAVLBT010000051.1, from coordinate 9,915 downwards.
CTTCAACTTCGCCTCCATGCTTTTCTTTAAGAACAAGAGCTTCTTCCACAGCGGAGGCATCATAAGCGTTAAGGATTTGGCGGTCAGAATCTTGTATCAATTGACCATCTTTAATTTGGAGTGGTGCGTTTACATCAGGTACCATTTTAATACAAACGTAGAATTTCATTCAGAGTGAATTTTTGACTTCAAAATTTCTGTTATGGAACCGCTTTTTTGGGCGCCTAATATACAAAACCGTGATACAAATATCTTAGTTCTGTTGTAGATTTAAGAGGTGTAAAACATTTTTATAGCAATATGAACTATTACCTAATTTTCTTGAATAGTACTTAAGATTTTTGCGTTAAATTTTTAGTTCTGCAAATTTTCGTATTCAGATAAATGTCCTTGATCGGTTTGGCGAAGAACTTCATAAGCTTCCAGCCTGATATCTGTCTCTGCCTCATCAAAAAGTGCAGATATTTCACGTGATTTGGTGTCAAACAAAATGTCGAACAGGTAATTACTGGTTGCCCGTCTCTTAGTTTCTTGAATAGACTTTAAGGTATTAAGAATATTTTTACGGGCTTCAAAAGGCTTCTCTATAAACATATCAAGACCTAATCTGTGATATTCGTAATAAGACTCTCGCAGTGGGTGATAACTTGAGCTCATTAAGTCTGTAATCAACATGTTTCTATTTCGCCGGTTATTGGTTGCTCGCGACCACCCAATAGCCTGAGAACCCTGAGCCAGATTCAAAATATTTTGTGCCTTTGTAAAATATGGATCTCCTCCAAGCCTTGAGAACGTGTCAAAATCATATCCAAGCATGGTATATGCATAGAAATCTATAAATCCTGTAAGTGCATCAAACTGTAATTCATCATGAATAAGAGCCCTGCCCTGAGGATAGGAAAATTCCCAGGTTTTATCGCTAAGCAAAACAGTGGTGGTTTTTGCAGTAGTATTGTAAATAGGACGTTGGATCTGAAATACTGCTTCTGCTGAATAACTAAAATCCGAGGAAGCATTATTGAACACAATTTGAATTTGACAATCTATTCTTTCATGTTCCTGAAAATCGGCCTCAGTCCATTGATATTCATTGATGTATCCTTCTAAAACAGGCTTAATTTCCTGCAGATAGTCGTATGAAGATCCTTCAAGCTGGTCGGTATTTATTGTTACCGTACAATTAAATTCCTGCGCTTTTGCGACGGTTGATGAGAGTATAACCGCGATACAGGCAGCCAGAATGACTTTTAGTACTTTGTGAATGTTGCTCAGATATATCATATTCTTGGTAAAGTTATATAAAGTGATGATACGAATACAACGCGTGCTTTATAAAATTTCTTTGATGTTAATTTTCGGGTTTCTGTCAATTCCTTCTCTGGGTCAATTTAAAATGGGAGCTCAAGGGTTAGCTATGGGAAATGCTACAACAGCTTTTCCAGGGTATTCCTGGGCGTTATTCTCAAATCCTGCTTTAATCTCTAACGAAGAAATTGCTATTGGATTTTATGGATTAAGAAACTATGGGTTCACTGAATTAACTGATATGTCTGCTTTGGGTACTATCCCTACAAAATTTGGTACAGCAGCTTTGGGTCTACATCGATATGGGGATAATTTATTTAATGAGACTCGCGTTCGTTTCGGCTATAAAAATCAATGGCGTACGCTTCATTATGGCATTGTTCTCAACTATAATAACATCTCATTCGGTGCAAATTATGGATCCGGTAATGCTGTTGGTATTGATGCTGGATTGGCTGCTGAAATAACTTCAAAGCTTTGGTTTGGGGCCAGTGGGGTAAATATAAATCGGCCTGAATATGATGGGATCGAGGAAGAACTTGCACGCGAGTTAGCAGTGGGACTATCTTATCAGTTAAATGAATTGGCACTTTTTAATTTTGATGTAGTCAAAGATGTGCGGTATCCTGTTTCGTATCGGGGCGGAATAGAGGTGAATGTTATCGAAAAGTTGCAAGGTCGTGTGGGTATTACAAGTTACCCCTTAACGTATTCAATGGGTTTTGGCTATGGACAAAAGAGGTGGGAGGCCAATATCGCGGTTCAGAAACATGAATTACTGGGTTTAAGTCCTGGGCTCGATTTTGTGATTTTTATGCCATGAAATTGTTTAATAAAAAAAGCATAGCTTCTATTGTTTTTGGAGTGATGGTATTCTTGTCATTTCCAGTTCATAGTCAGGATACTACAGCCACAGATGTAGAAGAGCAGCTTGAAAAAGCATTTGAGGAATTAGATCCGGAGGAATCAGGCCTAACCGGGGAGCAGCTTACCCAGTTTTTGGAGGATCTGGCTTCTAATCCAATAAATATTAACAGTGCAGGATTAGATGATTTCCTTCAGGTTCCGGGAATCAATCTAAAAGTAGCCAGGGCTATTATAGCTTACAGAGATAATAAACCCTTTGAATACAAAGCAGAACTTTTAGAAGTAAGTGGTATTGGAGAAGCCACTTATCAACGGATGGCTCCTTATGTAACCATAGGAGGTACTCAATCACAGTTCAGGCAAGTCTACATGAGGCCGGAGTACTGGTTCTCAAATCAAAAAGCAGATATTTTCACTCGATATCAACGAGACCTACAGACCAAAGAAGGGTACAATCGTGCTGATACTTTGGGTGGTTATGTGGGAAATCCCGGCAAATATTATCATCGTTACCGATTCACAACAAATCATCTTTCGTTAAATCTGACCCAAGAAAAAGATGCTGGAGAACAATTAAATGGAATAGCAGGATTTGACTTTAATTCAGCACACTTTGCCCTAACTGATAATGGAAAACTTAATGACTTTGTAATTGGGGATTACAGCCTTAGTTTTGGTCAGGGCTTGGTCTTATGGACGGGCGGGGCTTTTGGAAAAGGGCGAGAGGTTACAGGAACCATCAGTAAAAATGAACGGGGTATAAAACCCTATACATCTGCTCAGGAAACGAATTATTTCCGGGGTGTTGCAGCTTCTTATGGAGAAACACTGGAGATTTCAGGATTTTATTCCAAACGACCAAGGACGGCTTCTGTGATTTCAGGTGATACCACCAGATTTCCAACTTCAAGTGGATTTCATCGAACAGAAAATGAGCTGGATCGAAAGAATAATATTGACCAGTCCATATATGGAGGGCGATTACGGATAGACACAAGATTTGGGCTCTTTGGGTTAAGCGGATATCAAAATACATTTAGTAGCTATATTGCAAGGGGTTCATCTCTCAGCAATTTTTATGACTTTGAAGGGCATACCAATTCAGTTTTAGGATTCGATTATCGTGGGTTGGTAGGAAGTGCATTTGTTTTCGGAGAAATAGCTCGAAGTGAGAATGGTGGAATTGGAGGGATAGCCGGCATTGAATCTCCAATACATGACAACACTGAACTTGCTCTATCATATCGAATGTATGAGCGGAATTTTCAGTCTTTTTTAGGTAATGGTTTTGGTGAAAGTTCGTCAGCTCCACAAAATGAAGAAGGATTTTATGTAGGACTACGACACCAAATTATCCCAAAAATTGTACTCAGTGGTTATTTTGATCAATATAAGTTTGCTTCACCGCGTTTTGGGACATCGCAGGCTACTGGCGGATATGATATGCTTGGGTTAGCAGAATTTTTTATGAATCGACAACTAAATTTCTACTTCCTTCTTAGAAGTGAAATTCAGGATCAAGAGTTTACTGTACTAAACGACAGAGGGCAAGAAGAACTATTTTTAGGAGAAGAAAAACGTACAAGTTTGAGGGTAAATTTTGAGTATCAGGTAAGTTCTGGGGTAAGGCTAAGGTCCAGAGTTGAGCTGGTAAGAAATAAGGAAGCCGGTGCACAATGGGAACAAGGATACTTGCTGTATCAAGATGTTCGTATTGAATCGAATCCTATCTTAAGAATTGATGGAAGATATACTTTATTTGATACCGATAGCTTTAATACACGAGTGTATCAATTTGAAAGTGATCTGCTGTATGTGATGTCGAATACGGTGTTATACGATCAGGGCCAAAGAGCTTACGTGGCAATTAAATACAACCCTACGGAATTTTTAGATATTTGGCTTAAATACGGCATCACCATTTTTGAAGACCGTCAAGTTGTTGGTAGTGGGTTAGAAGAGATTCAGGGAAATGTCAGGAATTCATTTGGAATACAAGCAAGAGTTCAATTTTAAAAATATAAAGTTTCTAATCTCGAAGACGGGCTCTTATATTGTTCCGAATTAAATTTTGTTATGTATGACTTTTGAAGGATGGATTGTCTTATCTGTGATATTGATGTGTTTGATGTTCTTGATAGGAACCTCGGTTTCGGTCGATATAATTTTATTTGCGGGGTTAGCTGTATTATTTATTTCTGGCATTATTCCAGCAGAAAATGCACTCTCAGGTTTTTCAAATGAAGGAATGCTTACAGTAGCTGCCTTATATATTGTGGCTGCTGGATTGAAGGAAACGGGGGCTATTCAATTCATAGTTCAGCGGGTAATGGGGAATGCAAAAACCGTAAAGACCGCCCAACTCAGGATAATGAGCCCTGTAATGATAATGAGTGCATTTCTAAATAATACACCCATAGTAGCATCCTTTATTCCCGCCTTAGAACGATGGAGTAGAATTTCACAAATTCCAGTCTCAAAAATTCTTATCCCATTAAGCTATGCAGCTATATTAGGAGGTACATGTACTCTCATCGGCACTAGCACAAACCTCATTATCAACGGATTGATGATAGAAGAAGCCTCAGTGCGTTCCATAGGAGTTTTAGAGCCGGCGCTTATAGGAATTCCCTGTGCAATTGCCGGTTTTATATATTTGATGATCTTTGGAGATCGTTTACTCCCGGAACGGGGCTCAAGTATGGATACATTTAAAGATCCAAGGGAATATACCATTGAAATGATTGTTGAGGATGAAGGAATTTTATCTGGAAAAACTATAGAAGATGCAGGACTTCGAAATCTTCCGGGATTATTTTTAATAGAAATTCAACGTAACGGAAGAGCTATACCGGCCCCGGGTCCCTATGAAAGATTGCGGGATGATGACCGGTTGATATTTACGGGTATTGTGGATTCAATCATTGATTTGCAGCAAATCACAGGGTTAGAACCTGCTACAAATCAGGTGTTTAAATTAGATGCCCCCAGAAATGAACGGAAAATGATAGAAGCTGTTGTTTCTCGGTCAAATCCACTATTGGGAAATACAATCAGGGCAGGAGAATTTCGAAATCGCTATGATGCAGTGGTCCTTGCAGTATCAAGAAGTGGAGAGCGAATAAATGAAAAAGTTGGAGATATAAATCTCAAAAGTGGTGATGTGCTTTTATTAGAAGCTCATCCAAATTTTGTAAATAAGTACCGTAATTCAAGTGATTTCTTTTTAGTTAGTTCTATTGAGGATTCCTCACCTGTTACCTTTGAAAAAGCCTGGGTAGCAGGTATTTCGTTAACGGCAATGGTAGTACTTGCAGCTACTGGGGTATTGAGTATGCTTCAAGCTGCTATTCTTGCAGGAGGACTGCTGTTGATCACAAAATGCTTTCGGTATTCTACGGCATTAGAAAGTGTTGACTGGCGGGTGCTGATTGCAATTGCCTCCGCATTAGGATTGGGAAGTGCTCTTGAATACACCGGTGTTGCTACTCATTTAGCTAATAATCTATTTAGTTTTGCTGGAGATAATCCAATATTGGCACTTTTTCTAACATATCTTGCAACATGGTTGCTTACAGAAATGATCACCAATAATGCTGCAGCAGTACTGATATTTCCTATAGCTTTTGCATTGGCACAGTCTATGGGGGTAGATTTTATTCCTTTTGCTATGGTTATGATCATAGCTGCTTCTTCCAGTTTCTCTACTCCAATTGGCTACCAAACGAACTTGATGGTATATGGACCCGGAGGATATAAATTCACCGACTTCATGAGAATAGGGCTTCCACTGAATTTGATAGTAGGTATTATCGCCGTATCTTTAATACCACATATATGGAATTTTTAAAAAACTATTTGTGAATGCTTAATAAAGTCATCAAGACAGCGGAAAAAGCGGGGCGAAAGATTTTAGAATTTTATGATACTGAAGTTGAGGTAATTACTAAGGAAGATGACTCTCCACTCACTAAGGCCGACCTTGCAGCCCATCATATCATTTTAGATGCGCTTAAAGAAATCGACCCAGGTACACCAATCATTTCTGAAGAATCTGGAATTCCTGATTTTGAGGAACGAAAGAAATGGGATCGATTTTGGTTGGTAGATCCTTTGGACGGAACCAAAGAATTCATTAAAAAGAATGGAGAATTTACGGTCAATATTGCTTTGATTGAAAAAGGAGCTCCCATCCTTGGTGTCGTGTATGTACCCGCAATGGACCTTATGTATTATGGGGAAAAATCAATTGGTTCTTATAAAAGGGAAGGAGAGCAAAAAGCTCAAAAATTGGAGAGCCCAGTATTTGTAGCGCCAGGTGAGGCAAAAATTGTAGTAAGTCGCTCGCACGGAGATGATACTACAGCTAAAAAATTAAGTACTATTGGAATAACAGTCACAGAAGAAGTCCCGTCTGGAAGTTCTATTAAATTTTGTTTAGTGGCTGAGGGTAAAGCTGATTTGTACCCTCGTTTTGGTCCTACAATGGAGTGGGATACAGGTGCAGCAGATGCAGTGTATCGTTACTCTTCAAAGAATGGTACCAAACCATCACCACTTACTTACAATAAAAAATCTATGAAAAATCCGTATTTTTTATTGGGGACAAACAACAAAGTTGATGCGGAAAATTTATAACTGCACAGTCAAACTAAATTTATTACAAAACATCTATTGAACACTATGAGTGTAAAACAATCAAAATCTCATCTTAAGGAATTAGAAAACGAAGGCATTTATGTGATGCGAGAAGTAGCAGCACAATTTGATCGTCCGGTACTTCTCTTTTCTGGGGGTAAAGACTCCATTGTCATGTTTCATTTGGCATTAAAAGCGTTTCATCCGGGTAAAATTCCCTTTCCTTTAATGCATATTGATACTGGACATAATTTTCCGGAAACCATCGAATTCCGAGATAAGCTGGTGGAAAAGTATGGAGTTGAACTTATAGTCGGAAGTGTGCAAGAGTCTATCGATAAAGGTCGTGTAGAAGAAGAAACAGGGCCTGATGCCTCCCGAAATGCTTTACAGACCACAACACTACTTGATACGCTTAAAGAGCATCAGATTGACGCTGCTTTAGGTGGCGGGCGACGGGATGAAGAAAAGGCTCGTGCTAAAGAGCGTTTCTTTTCTCACCGGGATGTATTTGGACAATGGGATCCTAAGAATCAGCGTCCAGAACTTTGGAATTTGTATAACGGACGCAAAAAACCAGGTGAAAATTTCCGTGTATTTCCAATTAGTAATTGGACTGAGATGGATGTATGGCAGTATATTGCTCAAGAAGACATTGAAATCCCAAGTTTATATTTTGCCCATGAAAGAGAAGTATTTAATCGCCGTGGGGTATGGCTTGCAGATACTGATTTTGTAAATAGAATGGAGGACGAGGAGCTTGAAACGAAAGTAGTTCGTTTCAGGACAATCGGCGATGCCACTTGTACAGGTGCGGTGCTTTCCGAAGCTTCAAATATGGAAGAAATTATTCAGGAAGTAGCTTCTGCCCGTCAAACTGAAAGAGGAAACCGTCATGATGACAAAAGAAGTGAAACTGCCATGGAAGATCGTAAACGTCAGGGTTATTTCTAATGGCATCCTCACTACCTGTAAATAAATTAAATAACGAACTTTATTACTTTTTGAAATAATGAGTGACACAAACGGACAGTCAAATAATCCCAATAACGATAATAAATACCTGGATATGGATCTTCTCCGGTTTACAACAGCCGGAAGCGTGGATGATGGAAAAAGTACTCTGATTGGGAGGCTTTTCTATGATTCTAAATCCATCTTTGAAGATCAAATGGAAGCTATTGAGAAATCCAGTAAAAGCAGTGGTGAAGAAGAGGTAAATCTTGCACTTCTTACCGATGGTTTAAAAGCGGAACGCGAACAAAAGATCACAATTGATGTAGCCTACCGGTATTTTGCTACCCCAAAACGAAAGTTTATAATTGCTGATACTCCCGGGCATACGCAGTATACCCGAAATATGGTAACCGGCGCATCCACCGCTGATCTTGCAGTTATTCTGGTTGATGCTTCTAAAGGGTTACTTACTCAGTCCAGAAGGCACGCTTTCATCTCCTCATTGCTGCGAATACCACATCTCGTAGTTGCTATAAACAAAATGGACCTGGTAGATTATGATGAAGATGTCTTTAATGAGATTGTTACGGAATTTAGAGCATTTGCCAAGAAACTGAATGTAAGCGATGTAACATATATTCCGATCTCAGCTTTAAAAGGTGACAATGTAGTCTCAAAGAGTGAGAACATGCCTTGGTATAATGGGTCTGCTTTACTTCACCACCTGGAGACCGTAAAAGTAGATGCCGGCGATAATATTGTTGATTTTCGATTCCCGGTTCAATACGTAATTCGGCCGAATCAGAATTTCCGTGGTTTTTCGGGTCGGGTTGCTTCCGGACATATTCGTCCGGGGGATGAGATCACAGTTCTTCCATCGGGCCTTCATTCCAAAATAAAGAAAATAGTTACTCGCGACGAAGACTTAGAGATAGCCTATCCCGGAGATTCTGTTACTTTGACCATAGAGGATGAGATTGATATCTCGAGAGGCGATATGATCGTTCGGAAAAATAATGTGCCTACGGTTCGTAATGATTTTGAAGCTTACGTTTGTTGGATGAATGAAAAGCCGCTTGAACTCAACAAGCAATATGTGATTCAACATACCTCCAATACGACACAGGTTTTTGCAGAAGACCTGCTTTACAGAATGAATGTAGATTCTTTAAATCGTGAGGAGGGCGTCGATAAACTTGAGCTGAATGAGATCGGTCGAGTTCGACTAATTACAAGCCAACCGCTCTTTTTTGATGCATACCAGATCAATAAGAAAACCGGAAGTTTTGTGATTATTGACCCTACAACCAATGTCACCGTTGGTGCGGGCATGATGAGAGCCGGTTCCACTGTATCCGAGGAATCAAAAAGTGGAGGATTCTCTAAACAAAAATCACCAAATGTGGTTTGGGAACCATGGAACATACCGCGCGAGGAACGCGAAAAAAGAAATGGACACTCCTCTGAGTTGCTGTGGTTAACAGGCATATCAGGAGCCGGTAAAAGTACCATTGCAAAGGAACTTGAACGAAGACTATTCGAAGAAGGAAAACAAACAGTACTCTTGGATGGTGATCAAGTTCGTCATGGATTAAATGGTGACCTTGGTTTTAGTCCGGCAGACAGAAAAGAAAACATTCGGCGCGTGGGAGAAGTCGCCAGACTATTTTACGAGCACGGAAATATTGTGATTTGTACATTTGTTTCTCCATATGCCGAAGATCGTGAGAGAGTAAAAGCACTGTTTCCTGATGATGGCAACGAGTTTAAAGAAATCCATATCACCTGTGATCCAAAAACAGCGCAGGAAAGGGATCCAAAAGGACTTTATGAAAAAGCCAAAGAAGGAAAAATTACCGGATTAACGGGATATGATGCAGATCATGAAGCGCCAACTGATCCTTCAATTACTATAAATACTGATGAACTTTCTGTAGAAGAAGCTGTTGATAAAATCTTAAAACTCTTATAATACAGCTATATGATTTAGTTCTTTATTTTTTTATAAAAAAAATTATAAAAACCCCGATTAAAATATCACTTGATCGGGGTTTTTTATTACGATACTTCGAGCACCTTGTTGAGTCTGCTTTCCTGTTTGATATGGTTGGTAATTAGATTATTGAGTAGTACTTTTGAGACAATCAT